>JBAXFZ010000031.1:0-18207 GCA_037139685.1 Bacteroidota bacterium | reverse complement strand
CCTACCTTTGCATTCCTTATTTCAGAAGTAAATACCAATCCGGTTCATTATTTTTAAAACAGAGTTTATGGCAAAATCAACAAGCAAGCCAATCGCCACATCCAAACCATCTAAATTGGCCAGGAAACCTGACAAAAAGGAGGAAACTCCTGCAAAGACCATTGCTGCGCCAGAAGATGTGACAGAAGAGAAACCCGTTGAAAAAATTGCTGCCAGGGTCAGAACAGAGGGTGGTGATGATAAAGCTGAGGTTACAATTGAGAAAAAACTGATTGCCTTATATAATCTCCAGCAGGTAGATTCACAGGTCGATAAGATCCGGATCATCCGGGGTGAGCTTCCCCTTGAAGTGCAGGACCTTGAAGATGAAATTGCAGGACTGGAAACCCGCGTGGATAACTATATCCAGGAGACCGTCGACATGGAAAAATCGATAACGGATAAGAAGAATGCCATCAGGGATGCGCTCGTGCTGATCAAGAAATACGAAGATCAGCAGATGAACGTGCGCAACAACCGCGAATACGATTCATTGACGAAGGAGATTGAATACCAGAATCTTGAAATTCAGCTTTCCGAAAAAAGAATAAAAGAGTTCCAGTCAGGTCTCGAACTTAAAAAAGAGGAGATTGACAGTTTTCAGAAGGTCCTCCAGGATCGTAAGAATGACCTGGAGATCAAACGGAATGAACTTGAGGATATCATTGCCGAAACCGAAAAAGAGGAGAGTGATCTGATAAAAAATTCAGAAGACAACCGGCAGTTCATCGAAGACCGTTTGCTGATGGCCTATACCCGTATCCGTAAAATTGCGCGCAACGGACTGGCTGTCGTGCAGATCGAACGCGATGCCTGCGGAGGGTGTTTCAATAAGATTCCTCCCCAGCACCAGCTTGACATCAGGATGCACAAAAAAATTATTGTTTGTGAATATTGCGGCAGGATTTTAGTCGACGACGGAATTGTGAGTGCAGTGCATTTATGATCAACCACAGCATACCCGGGAAGGCACCGCTGATCAAAATTTTTCTGATCGTTGGTGCCTTTCTGATTTTCATGCCGGCCCCCAGGGCGCAATATGTTTTTGACGATAATTGCCGCCATGCCTACCAGGCAATATTGTCACTGCAGTTTGGCGAAGCCCGCAGGTTGATGGAAATCGAAAAAAAGAGCGATCCCTCCAACCTCATTCCGATCTACCTTGAAAATTACATCGATTTCCTGACCCTCTTTATTGGAGAGGACCGAAAGGTATATGACCTTTTAAAGGAAAATAAGGCAGGCCGGATCGACAGGCTCGAAAGGGGACGGAGAGATTCGCCCTTTTATAATTTTTGTCTTGCGGAGGTTTACCTTCAATGGGCATTCGCCAGGATAAAATTCGGTGATTATACAGCAGCAGCATTTGAAATCAGGAAAGCGCATGCGCTATTCACCGCGAATGAAACCAGGTACCCGTCGTTTGTCATCAATAAAATCGGCCTGGGAATTGTTCATGTAGTGGCCGGGATAGTTCCCGACAACTACAAATGGATAGCCAGCCTGATGGGGGTTGATGGTTCGCTCGAAATGGGACTGGGCGAGATCAGGCAGGTTGCGGAATATTCCGGGCAGGATAAAATATCTGCACTCTATAAGCCCGAATCCCTGTTTTATCTTGCTTTCCTGGCTGCAAACCTGCAAAAGAACCGGAAGGATGCGCTGCCCGTTATTAGTTTGCTAAACAGCCAAAACAATGATGCTCAGCCCTTGAAAAGTCCCCTGCTGATCTATGCAACCGCAACCATCCTGATGAAGAACGGACTTACGGATGAAGCCCTTGCGAAATTGCAGGAACGGACAGCATTGACACAACGCTATCCCTTTTACTATCTCGATTTCATTGAAGGGGTCGCCAGGCTCAACAAACTGGATTTTTCCGCATCAACTTGCTTTGAACGGTTTTCCCGGAATTTCAAAGGGCAGAATTATCTCCGTTCAGCCTGCCAGAAACTGGCCTGGATTGCCCTGTTGAAAGGAGATACTGCCGGTTATTATAAAACCATCGGCCAGCTCAAAACAATGGCCGGCACTGCAGTAGATGAGGACAAACAGGCATCTTCAGAGGAGGGGAATCATGCTGTCCCCAATGTAACCCTGCTTCGGTCCCGGTTGTTGTTTGACGGAGGGTATTACAGCCGGGCGCTGAACGAGCTGCTGGGTAAAAGCATTAAAACGGTTATCAAATCAAAGCGCGACCTGGTTGAGTACAATTACCGGCTCGGCAGGATCTACCATGAATCGGGAAATCCGGCCAAAGCGATCGAATTCTACCGCCAAACCATCCGGCAGGGACGGACGGAGCCATATTACTTTGCAGCAGGTGCGGCATACCAGATGGGGTTGCTTTATGAAAACAGCGGGGCCTGGGTGAAAGCCGACAGCGCCTATCATGTCTGCCTGTCGATCAATACCCCTGAATATAAAACCAGCCTGGGCCAGAAGGCCAGGGCTGGTTTAAACAGGTTGAAAAAGAAAATCCCTAAAACCTGAAGCCAATGGTAGCCAGCAGGGAACTGGTTTTGTAAGTGACAGGTGCCGGATTAGCCAGGTCATACAGGTAGTAATCCTGGTTCATTTTGGTCCAGACATAGGCCAGGTCGGCAAAGTAATGTTTACCGCGGTAACCTATCCCTCCGGAAACCTGGATGCGATCGCTTTTGTTCTGTTCGGATTTGTATGGATCGCTGTAATAGGCACAACCTCCCCTGAGACGGAAGTTCGAGATTTTCCATTCTGTACCGATACGAACGGTACCCCATGACTGGTAACTCGATTTTATCTGGTTATTGACATCAGTGAAGTTGTCGTCGGTTGAATTGAAGCGTGCCCTTGAATAATCCACGTATTCATAATCGGCGGAGATCAAACCGATGCGGCCGAAAACGAATGCCAGGCTGCCCATGGCACGGAACGGAGTCAGCATCTGGTAGTCATAGGTGCCAATGGGGGAGTCCTGTGCCCCACTCCAGTTTGTACTGTCGCTGAATGTCGAACGCATGCTGCTGTACCATTCATCACGCATGTTCGGATACCAGGTGGGTGTGTGGATACTGGCCCCCAGCCTGATCCAGTTGGCGGGGATATAAATCAGCCCTAATTTCAGGTTAACTCCGGTGCCGCGGGTATGTAAGTCATACCTGTAATTAAACGAATAGAAATTGTGGATGGAGGTATCCGCCCTGGTTTCGCTGTATATGCTGCTTTCAACGTAGTTGATGGAAGAGATGCCCAGGGTCATTCCCAGGAACAGCTTATCTTCGAGACTTCCGCCGACAGAAAGATCAAGCTCATTCATCGATCCGCTTGTGGTAATGGTTTTGTCCTGGATAACGCCTCCGACCGGGGCATCGCAGTAATAAAGTTTTGAAACGGGATCATAACCGAGAAGGTTTGTATTATAGGCTAACCCGATATCAAAAGGATAGTTGTCCTGGAGGGATGCCGGGGCAATATACTCGGAGCTCCCGTTCAGCGTGTTGACATAGCCCTGCATCATTGAGTTTGTGTTGTTGACACCATGAATCACGATGCGGTTGTTAAAGTCGTTTTGCCGGTTAAAGGCAATGCCGACATTGATTGATTTCACGGAACCACTGCTGTTTTTACCCAGGGGGTTAAGGTTTAAAACAACTCCTGCATTTCCCAGGCCCATATTCCCGGTGAAATCGCTGGAGTTGTTACCGTTGTAACTTGAGGAGGTATTGCTGAAGGCAGGAGCAAGTGTGATTGTGGCTTCTGAATTCTTGTAAAGGCCAATTCCTGCGGGGTTTGTCGCAAAGGTGGATATATCGAGGCCGACGGCGCCGGAGGCACCGCTCAATCCGTTAAACCTGGCCGTTCCGCTGTAGAAAACACGTGAGTAGCGCAAGGCATCCTCTGCTGTTTGGGCATTGACCGACAGGCAGGCTGTAGCGATCAGCAAGGATAATATGAATGACTTTTTCATGGGTGTCAGTTTTTTTTATTGAAAATAAATTATCTGCGCCTGCCGCTTCCACTGCCGCTTCCACTGCCGCTTCCGCTGCCGCTCCCTGAACTACCGCTGTTTCCGCCTGTTCTTGCCGGAGCTGAATAAGAGCCACTGTTTCCTGACCGCGCAGGTGCGGAATAGTTGGAGTTTGAGCGGGTTGAATTTTCAGATGCACCTGATCTGACGGGGGGTGAGTAGCTCCTGGTAGAGGAGGGCTGTGTATACTGACGGCTGTTTTCTCCCGAATTCCCGGTGTTAAAACGGTTACCGGTGTTCTGACCTGAAGACCTCGCGGTTCCTGTACTTTGTGTTCTTGGTGCAAGGTATTCCTGGCTGGATTTAGGTTGACGGTAAACCGGGGAGGAATAACTTTGAACAGCACCTGAACGTTGTGCCTGGGTTGATGTCTCCGGTCTTGTATATCGTGGATTTGGCTGCTGGCGCGGTGACTGATTTTGAACCGTGTTTGGTGTCTTGTTCCGTCCGGTGCCTCTCTGGTAGACAGTCTGCACGTTGCCTGTTGGTTTTGAGTAACGATATTTTTCCTGGCTGGCGGGTACGCGCTGTGACGATGGCTGCCCGTTGTTTTTTTCATAAGCAGGGGCAACCCTGGAGCTTGTGGATTGAATTGATTTACCGCCGGATGAAATCAACGGGGTCCGGTTGTTAAGCGTGCCCCTGCCTCCATCGGTGCGGTAGAGGGATTTGCGTGAACCATAGTAGGAATTGGAACTATAGTAAGGAGTATAGCCTCCGTAGTACCAGTCGTTATACCCGTAGCAATAGCAGCATGGCGAATACCAGGGGTTGTAATAATAACTGTATGGATATCCCCATCCGTAGTTCCATCCCCAGCTGGAATAGGGGTATCCCCATCCATAATCCATGCCCCAGGCTGAATAGGGGTAGCCGAATCCTGAATAAAATCCGCCATACCCTGCTCCCGCGCCCAGGTATAAATTAACGTTCGGGTTGCCTCCTCCGGTTGAAGAGGCTGAGCCGTCGGTGTAGGCATCGTCAAAATATCCCTTGGTGGTGTCCTTGCTGTTGAAACGGTTTATTCTGCCGGAATAGGAATAGTCGTTGTTGTCGTCAGCCAGAGAGGAGGTGGCCGGTTTCTGAACCTTGGCTTTGTCGGGGGATGTGACAACCTGTGTGCCTGCTGCCTGTGGCTTTTGAACGCTGGCACCCGGTTGTTCCTTAACGCTGGTAACCGGTTGTTCCTTCCTTTTGGAAGTGTAAAAAACATCATCGTTTACCGTGGAAATGGCCTGTTTTTGGGTAGAACAGGCAACAGCGGCAAGGCTGAAGATGGCGATGATCAAGGCTGATTTTTTCATAAGGCGTGCGCTTTTAAAATCCGGTAAATCTCTTGTCTCTTTTTGATCGGGATAATTTCGTATTTTTGCTTCCAGAAATACAGTTGATTATTAACAAATATTATACCAAATTTTAAAATGGCGAAAGATTTTCCTACACGCGCAGAAAATTATGCTCAATGGTATAACGATCTGGTTATCAAGGCCGATTTGGCTGAAAATTCTGCAGTTCGTGGTTGCATGGTGATAAAACCATATGGTTACGCCATCTGGGAACGAATCCAGGCTGTCCTGGATAAGAAATTTAAGGATACCGGCCATTCGAATGCCTATTTCCCCATATTTATTCCAAAGTCGTTTTTCAGTAAAGAGGCAAGCCATGTCGAGGGCTTTGCCAAGGAATGTGCTGTTGTGACGCACTACCGCTTAAAGAATTCACCCGATGGAAAGGGTGTTGTGGTTGACGAGGAGGCCAAACTTGAAGAGGAGCTGATTGTAAGGCCAACTTCTGAAACGATCATCTGGGACACCTATAAAAACTGGATAAAATCATACAGGGACCTCCCTCTCCTGATCAATCAATGGGCCAATGTGGTACGCTGGGAGATGCGTACGCGGCTTTTTCTGCGGACAACCGAGTTCCTCTGGCAGGAGGGTCATACGGCACATGCAACCATGCAGGAGGCTGTTGGCGAAGCGGAAACGATGCTGAATATTTATTCGGATTTTGCCGAGAACTGGATGGCCATCCCGGTGATAAAGGGTACTAAATCGCCGGCAGAACGATTCGCCGGCGCAATAGAGACATATGCCATCGAAGCTTTGATGCAGGATGGAAAAGCCCTCCAGGCCGGCACTTCTCATTTCCTGGGCCAGAATTTTGCCAAGGCGTTTGACGTGAAGTTCCTGAACCGGGAAAACCAGCTTGAATACGTATGGGCTACATCATGGGGGGTCTCAACCAGGCTGATGGGGGCATTGATCATGTCGCATTCTGATGACCACGGGCTTGTCCTTCCTCCGAAACTTGCACCGATACAGGTAGCCATTGTCCCGGTCTTTAAGACGCCGGAACAACTTGTCCAGATATCGGCAACGGTACTGCCTATCAAAAAGGCGCTGGAGGCAAAGGGAATATCAGTAAAATATGATGACCGTGATACACATAAGCCGGGGTGGAAATTTTCGGAATACGAATTCAAAGGGGTTCCTGTCCGCCTTACCATCGGGCCGCGGGATATTGAACAGGGAACAGTTGAAATCGCACGCCGCGACACCCTCGAGAAGGAGATACTGCAGCTGACGGATATCGAGAACAAGGTGATGCACCTGTTGGATCAGATCCAGAAAAACCTGTATGACCGTGCGCTCTCCTTCAGGGAAAACAACACCTTCAGGGTTGATAGCTGGGATGAGTTTAAGGAGGTGCTCGACACAAAAGGAGGGTTTATCTCGGCCCATTGGGACGGTACCGGTGAAACCGAAGGGAAAATAAAAGAGGAGACCAAGGCCACCATCCGGGTCATTCCCCTTGATAACCCGCTGGAAGCCGGAAAATGTGTTTATTCCGGAAAGCCGTCAACCCAAAGGGTAATCTTTGCAAGGGCCTATTGATCCTATAGCGGCAACACCTGCCCCGAACCGTTTATAACGACTTTCATTGATTTGGGCTCGTTTTTATAATAGATGTTACCTATGGAACCAATGGTGGCTTCGAGTTCGTTGACAGCCTGCACATAGCAGTCGTTGGTCCCTTTGTTAGTAATGAATGTATACCCGGTCTTCAGCTCCCTGGCATCATATAATCCATAATCGGCCGAAAATACGGAGGTAATTGCGCACGTCCCGCGAAGTCTGAAATCGACGGTGCCCATGGTCAGGCTGAAATTTCCCTGCCAGATGTCGAGGTCGAGATCAATAGTTCCGCACCCCCCGTACACCACGATACTTAACGAGTCCTGCTGTAATATTCCTGCTGAACTGACATTCCCAGAACCGTTGTAGTTGATTTTCCACAGTTTGCTGTTGGAGACATATACATTAACCGGTCTTGAATAATCCCTGAGCCAGTTGCATTTGTTGTTGTTCCTGATCTGGAGCTGCCCGTCAACCACCCTGGTGGAAATTCCCCCGATGATGTTTTGCCCTGCCTCCACCTGCACCTCGGCATGGTTTGCTGAATCGGGTGAAAGTATCAGGTTCACATTATTCTGAATGTCAATCTGGGTAAAATCGGTTAGATTCCTGACCTGCCTGACCTGTTGCCCGTTTGAAGTGAAACACAGCCCTCCGTCCTTGGTACAGCCCGATACAACCACCAGGCTTGCAGCAATCAACAGGCATATCCGGATTTTCAGCATCGTTATATTACCTGACAGTCTTTTTTCCATATTTCTTATCGAATTTATATCCAAGGCCCCACCCGATATAATCGGCCCGGCCCCAATGTACCTTCAGCATCACCGTAGCAAAAAAATCTTTTGAAAAGTTATACTGCAGCGACAGTTTTTCATACAGAGGCCCGTTGCTCTTTTCTTTGCCTCCCAGGTAATATCCCAGGTTGAAGACAAAACCGACATGAGACATGATCAACTGATATGCGGCGTTTATTCCCGGGCGGAGGATGCTCAGTTTATTGGTTACCCTGATGTCGTGTGATTCAAGTATCCTGATTTGCGAGAGATCATATGAAAAGTCGATTCCAAGGCCAACTTTGCTTTTCTGGCTTACCTGGACGAAGGTGTTCTCGAAAACGTGGTAAACGGTATAATTCCTTCCAAAAACTGCCTGCATGTTTTTATAGCCGATGAGTCCACCGATATTGAATTCAACGGTATGCCTGATGATGGCCGCAAAAGGCTCGGTAGGAGCATAATACCTGTCGCAGATTTCGTGGTTTTCCTTAAACGGACGCAGGGCAACCCCCAGGCTGATCATCGGTGCGTTCAAACCATAATTTGGCAGTTTAAGGGAACCATTGGAGAAATGCTGAAGACAAAACCCGGTGGTTAAAGTAAGGTAGTAATTTACCCTGTATCTTGCCTCAAACATCAGGTTTGCAGCCGCATTGAGGTGGGATCCGATGGCCAGGTTCTTATAGTTGGTTAAGCGGTTAAAGGGTTTGGTGACATATCCCAGTCCTACTGACAGCCGGAAACCGACAGTGAAATTCTTGTGTTTGTAAAGCGGGAAGTTGATAAAGGGCATGATTGCATATACCTCGCCAAGCGACGGGTTGTAGCCGTACCCTGAATAAAAGGCAGAAAAGCCGATTAAAGGGTAATTGTACGCACGTTCCCACTTGTTTTTTCCATAGGTTAATTGCTGTATGTCAAGTTCGAATGCAGGGAAATGTGCGTTAAAGAGTTCGAGTTCAGTGTGCTGGGCGTATAAAAAGCCATAATGGACCTTACCTTCGATGACCAGGTTTGAAGAGAAAAGTTTGTGCTCAAACTGGGATAATCCATGTTTGGGCAACATGGACAACAACAGCACAAGGCTAAAAATCAACAGTTGGGCAGTATGGTATCTCAATTCTTTAAAACAGTTTCCGCCTGCATGATTGCAGGTGGCAAATTTATTATGATTTGTCCGTTCACGGGTACTTTTATCTTCAAAACCCACTAATAATAACGCTGCAAAGGTGAAATGCTTACTTTTGCGGAAAATATTATTGATGGAAGAGAAAATTGCAGCCTTTAAGAAGCTCCTCGAAATCATGGATGAGCTCAGGGCAAAGTGTCCGTGGGATAAAAAGCAAACCATAGAATCACTCAGGTATCTTACCATTGAAGAGACCTATGAGTTGTCGGAGTCGATCCTGCAGAATGACCTGGATTCAGTCAAAAAGGAGCTTGGTGACCTGATGCTCCATCTTGTTTTTTATTCAAAAATCGCCTCAGAAATCAATGCGTTTGATATACAGGATGTCCTTGAAAGCATAACGGCCAAGCTCATTAACCGTCACCCGCATATATTCGGGGATGTGGTAGTTAAAGATGCTAAGGAGGTTCATGATAACTGGGAGCGGATCAAACTGCTCGAGAAGGGAAATAAATCTGTTCTTTCGGGAGTGCCCGCAGGCCTGCCTGCCATGGTCAAGGCCTATCGCATCCAGGAAAAGGCCAGTGGTGTGGGATTTGATTGGGAAAAACCCGAACAGGTATGGGAAAAGGTGCTTGAAGAGCTGAACGAACTCAGGGAGGTTGTCGAAAATGGTGCCGGGCATAAGAAAAGAGAGGATGAACTCGGCGACCTGATCTTCGCAATAGTTAATTATGCCCGCTTTATTGAGGTAAATCCTGAAGATGCCCTGGAACGGACCAACAGGAAATTCATAAAGAGGTTCAAATATCTTGAGGAAAAAGCCAGGGAGGAGAACAGGCCGCTGCACGATATGACACTTGCCGAGATGGATGTTCACTGGAACGAGGCAAAAAAATCGGATTGATTTATTCCCCTGACCTTTCAGCAGCATACTATTCACCCCGGGTGTAGCCAAAAATAATCATGAAAAAGATAGTTTACCTGTTGGTTTGCTTTTACGTGGTATCAGCAGTACTGACGATTGTCTTTTTTAGCGGCACCGGGGATGCAGGCGACAGTATTATGCATTACCTTTTTGCCAGGTACGCACCTGTTCATCCCGAACTTTTTTTCGACCACTGGGCCAAGCCCCTCTTTGTGCTGTTAGCCTCCCCCTTTGCACAATTCGGCCTTAATGGCATCAAAACATTCAATGCTCTGGTGTCACTCGCAGCCATCATCCTGACCTTTAAAACAGCCGAATCGCTCAATATTAAAAACGGCTATATCAGTATGATCATCATGATTTTTGCCCCCCTTTATTATATCCTGACCTTCTCCGGGTTGACCGAGCCCCTGTTTGCGCTGGCCGTTGCAGCCGGCCTATACCTGGCAGTGAGGGGGAACTTTGCCGCATCTTCCATTATGATCTCATTTTTACCATATATCCGGTCGGAAGGGCTCATTATCATTGGGGTATTCGGCCTCTATTTTTTACTTAAAAAACAGTGGAGGGTACTCCCCCTGCTGCTGGCAGGATCGCTGTTTTATTCCATCGCCGGTTATACCACCCATCACGATCTGTTATGGGTGTTCGACCGGATCCCATACGCTACCCTCAGCAGTGCCTACGGAAGCGGCACGCTGACTCATTTTGCCGAACAGATGTTTTATGTTGTGGGGTTCCCCGTTTATTTTTTATTCATCATCGGCTTCCTGAACTTGCTGCGTACAGCAGTTGCCGGCAGGGTCAACCCGGAGGAGCACATACTGGTTTTTCTTGGTTTCTTCTGTTTTTTCCTTGCTCATAGCCTGTTCTGGTACTTCGGGATATTTAACTCGATGGGGTTGAAACGGGTCATGATCGGCGTTATGCCTATGATTGCGATCATCGCGTTGCAGGGATTCAACCTGCTGACTGAAGAATTTATTCCGGCTAACAGGCGGACACTGAAAATGGTTCTCCAGGGAATCATTGCCGGCTATGTTGTTTGCTTTCCATTTACCGGCAACCCTGCGGCAATAAACTGGAAGCGGGATATGATGCTCTCTCCCGGTCAGCAGGCAGCAGCTGAAGCAGCAGGTGTTACGGCAGGAAAGGTAAAGAGTGGTTCACGGATCCTTTGTGCCCATCCATACCTGTGTGAAGCACTGCACATCGACTGGTTTGACCCGCAACGACGATTGGATATAACCCCGGCGAACATTTCGCAGATGAAGCCCTCTGATATTATCATATGGGAAAATTGGTTTGCAGTGGTAGAATCCAAAATTTCTAAAGCCGACCTGGACAACAACAGCGGGCTGGTCAATGTTTTTACCAGGAAAACCATGGATCGGGGTCATGAAATTATCTACTCAGTTTACCTCAAAAGGGAGGCCCCTGCAGCTGAAATAAATTGTATGACAAAGGGTTCGCCGGGCGGAAAGCAATAGCCAGCGGCCGTTTGAAAAATGGTGCAATGAACTGCCATGCCTCCCCGGAACCGACAGAAAGAAAATCGAAACATGAGAAAAAGAATCAATTTTAGCAGGGTTGTTATACTTCTTACCGGCCTAGTCCTGTTTTCCTGCATCCTGGCCAAAGCCTCGGTCTCTTCTTTTACCCATGATGAAAGTTTTTCCTATCTCAGGTATGTTTCCCACAGTTTCATGGATCTCATCTCCAACAAGGATTCCTATGCGAACAACCATGTGCTGAACACGCTGTTAATGAAATATTCCGAAAAGTTGTTCGGCAGTTCGGAAATTTCCCTCAGGCTCCCGAATGTATTGATGACCCTGGTTTACTTTGTGTATGCCTTTTTACTCCTGCATAAGCAGAATAGAATTCTTGCGATGTCAGTTTTTATCGTGATGGCTGCCAATACAGCGTTAACCGATTTTTTTGGATTGGCCAGGGGATACGGCCTGTCGGTGGGTTTTATGATCATGAGTCTCTATCACCTGATACAGGCTGTCGATGAAGAGAGGAGGAAGCATCTGCTGTTGTTCAATTTGGCGGCGCTCCTGGCAATACTGAGCAACTTCACCCTGTTGACCTTCTACATCGCCGGTTTGTTTGCCTTTAATTTATGCACCTATATGCAAAGCCGCATTCTTGCCGGGGAGAAATTCAATTTTTTCAGGACCAATAAAATCAATATTGCCTCTTTTTTTGTCTTGTTAATTGTCCTTTATGAACCGGTCAGGAAGGCAGTGAAATTCAACGCCTTCGATTTCGGCGGGAAACGTGGCTTCGTAAGCGACACGGTTACTGCATTAATTCAGCACATGGTTGCGAATATTCATTTAAACCCATTGCCTCTATTCATTCTCCAGGCCGCCGTCATGATAATTGTTGCCGCCCCCTTGATCCTGGTTGCCGTTCATTTTTACAGGGCGGATAAACTATTTTTCGCCGATTACCGGGCCATGATCATGGTTTCACTGATATTTCCTGTCATTGCAATTGAAACGATCGTACAGCATTACCTCCTGAAAACCGATTACCCTGTGGGAAGGTTTGCCTTGTTCCTGCTGCCCCTGTTAATCCTGGACCTGGGTTTTTTATGCGCATGGCTGCTGAAGTTCCGGTCACGGTATATTATCTATCCTTTTATTGTTTCGCTGGCCGTTTTTTCAGCATCAAATTTTTACCTGAACCGGGATCTTTTCTCGTGTGCTGAATGGAATTATGACAGCGAAACGAAGAACGCCGTCAATGCCCTTATCCTCGACCACGTGAAAGCAGCCCAGGGGCACCGGGATATTAAGGTAGGTATTAACTGGTTATTTGAACCGGCCATCAACTATTACAGGGTAACCCGGAACCTTGCCTGGCTGTTGCCTGTCGACCGGGACGGTCTTACCGAAAGGGATGATTACGAATATATTTTCAGGGATGACCTGGAAAAGCTGAAGAACAGCAATTACAAGGTGATCTTTTCGTCTGACAGAACAAATACTGTGCTGATCAGGTTGCCGGCTGAGGTGAAAAAACCCGGGTAATTTCTGCAGAAACTTGTCCCGGCAAAGATTCTATTTGATCAGCTTGTCAACCCTCAGGAAAACCTCCCAGTATTTTTCCATTGTCATGTTTGACCAATGAATGATAAAGTAACGGTATTGATATGTCTGAATCTGGCATATGACAATCAGGGCCAGGATAATAACTATAAATCCCGTTTTCAGGGCTCTCTTCTCAAAGCTGTTTAGGGCTATTGCCAGGAGAATCATGAATAAGGGAATGAATTCAACATAAACCCTTGAGGAGAAACTCCCTCCGTAAAACCAGCACCACCAGGATGAAAAAACATAGGTGATTAAAAAGAAAAATCCGAACCAGGCGAAAAAGCTGAATTTTGATGTTCTCCAAAGATCATAACCACCGGTCATGCTAATCAGGAACATGGGTGTGTATAGAAAAAGCCCTTTTTTGTAACTGAACAGGATATCGGCCAGATGGGGATTGAGAAAGTTGAATCGTTCATCGACATAGGAATCAATAATAAAATGTCCGGTCGAAATTTTATAGATAACCAGTTGGGCGGATGCAATGCCTGCAAACAGCAACAGCCCGGAAACCAGGGCCAGGGGTTTCCGGAGTGCGGTGATAACCCCACGTCTGAATGATTCAAAACTCCCGGAGGCGAAGGGGAAGATAAAAATGATCAGTCCGTTGACGGGTCGTATCAGGAATATGATTCCGAGGATCAACCCCAATATCGGGATATAATGTTGTTTTAAAGTTGAGAAGTATTTTACCGAATAGTGGAAGAACATGGCAATGAAGGCAAAGGAGTATACATGCGACATGCCTGGTTCCCTGATGGTATAATAAAACAGGTTTGTCCCGAACACGGCGGCAAACAAAACAAGCGATTTCTCCCATTCTTTTATTTGGTAGTGCTTCAGGGTTAAATTCAGGAAAATAAGACCGATGAACAGGTAGAATATGGCCGCAATATTTATGAAAATGTGGTATAACTGCGAATACCCGTCGGCCTTATAGCCGCAAAGCCGGCTCAGCGAATGAGCAGCCAGGAAGAAGGGCATCTCTACCAGGGCTGTTCCGCAGAAGTATTTATCGAGCACCTTTCCGAATGCGCTGGTTCTGTATTCATAATAGAGGTTTTTATTATAATAATCCTCTTTTTCAATTTTATTGAAGAAACCGAAATTGAGATCGTGATAGATGAAAACAGCAGGTAAATAGGCATAATACCCCTTCCCGTCCGACACAATCACATCCTGCCAGCGGTTTTTTCCCCAGTTCAGGTTGGAAGAAACAACAGTCACGATGAATATGTTGATGAATATTGAGAGTTGTGAGAATGTAATCCTGTTTTTCATAAACAACATTTACCAAACAAATTCAAACATACAAAAAATGGTGTCGCTGTTGTCATATGCCGTGAAAAGTTTTAAACAGCAGCAGGGGTGAAGTGGTAAAGAAAGAGCCCGGACTGGAATCCAGGCCGGGCTCTTAAAACAATATCGGTTTATCAGTGTTTGCTGAGGTAATCGGCAACACCTGCGGCGGTGGCCTTCATGCCGGCATCGCCTTTCTGCCAGTTGGCAGGGCATACTTCGCCATTTTCCTCGAAGAACTGGAGTGCATCAACCATGCGGAGGGCTTCGTCGACGCTTCTGCCGAGGGGCAGGTCGTTTACAACCTGGTGCCTGACGATTCCCTGCTTGTCGATCAGGAAGAGACCGCGGAATGCAACCGGGCCGCCTTCAAACTCCATGATCCCATCTTCAGTATAAACATACTCTCCTGCAAGAACGTCGTAATTTGCAGCGATGGTTTTGGAAAGATCTGCGACAATAGGGTATTTTACACCTTTGATCCCGCCATTTTTAAGTTCGGTATTGAGCCATGCCCAATGTGAAAACTTGGAGTCGACGGAGCAACCGACAACTGCCACATTTCTCTTTTCGAATTCGGCAAGTTTATCCTGGAAAGCAATGAGTTCGGTCGGGCAAACAAATGTGAAATCAAGGGGGTAAAAGAAGAAAACAACATGTTTTTTGCCAATGTACTGTGAAAGTGAAAATTTGTCAACAAATTCACCGCCATTGATGACGGCTTCCGCTTCAAATAATGGAGCTTTTTTTCCTACTAATACGGCCATGGTTATTTAATTTAGGTTTATACTTTTTTTTGCAAAGATAGGTATTATTTGGAAACAGTTTTAATAGTGACCGAAAAATCAGCCTTATTTGAAGGAGGCCAGGTCAAATTTCAGCATTTCGTTTATGCGGAAATCAAAGTGGGTCAGTTTCCTGATTTCATAATAGTTCGTCCAGAAAGTCTGGAGTGCGAAATAATAATTCTTCTCGGCATTATCGGTTTCTATCTGCGAAAGATAGAGGTTTGTGATGTCGTTTATCTTCCCGATCAGGTAACGGCCTTTGGTAACCTCATAGCTTTTCCGGGCAACGGTATCCGACTTTGCGGCAATGGTGAGCTGGTTTTGCTGCATGTTGAACTGGATGACCTTCAGATATACATTTCTCTGGAAATCGATGATATCCTGTTCGACCGTGTTTTTTACAATATCCTCCTTCGACTGGGCCATTTTGATTTTACCATGGGCGACACCCCAGTCAACGATTGGTATCGACACGCCTAGCATATACTGCCGCTGATCAGCGGGATTGTTGTAAGCATCCCGGATCGTCGAGCCCTGTTGTGTCAACCCGATCACCGCCTTGAGGTTGGCATCGAACCGGCCGGTTAATTTTGCATAATTTACATCGCTGGCGGCTTCGAGCAGGCGTTTTTGAAAGTCAAGGGAGGTCGATGAATTGGTTTTGGCAAGTTCAACTGCCTTTACAGGATCGATTTTGAAAAAACTTATGTTTCCCGGGGGAAGCAACACAACACGTGTACTGTCCTGGATACGCAGGTATGATTTAAACCGGAACTGGGCGTTGTCAAGCCCTAGGTCGGCATTTTCGACGGCCGCCTGTGCCTTGAGAAAGTTAAGTTCGAGTTGCAACAGTTCACTTTCTGCAATTTTTCCCAGCTGGTAACGGCCTTTGGCAATGCGGTATAGGGTATCGTAGTTTGACAGGTTTACGAGTGCTATCTTTTTTTCAATCTGCGCCTGGAGCAGGGTGAAAAAATAATTCGACGCCGTGATGGCAATTTGTTCAATATCCTCAACATATTTCCGCTTGGCCATTGCATATTTTACAGGCATTATTTTGCGATCCCACCGGTACTGGTTATAGGTAAACAGGGGCTGGTTAAATTCAATGTTGATGGGTACGCTCACGTAGGGAAGCTTGTTCATGCTGTCGACGCTGTTTCTGACCCCGCTGATGTTTGTGTTGAGCGATACCGTGCCTCCGGTGATGCCGATTTTTTGTGTAAGACCCAGGTTTGCGTTGGCGCTGATATATTTGTAACTGGCATAGGACTGGATTCCATTGAGACTTTGGGAATTGATGCTCTGGTTAATGTTCGGCAGGGTAGCTGTAAGACCGAGAGCAGGGAGGTTGGAAGCTTTGAACGACCGCCAGTCCCAGTAGCTCGTCTCGAATGTTTGTCGGGCAGTCATTGCATCGGGCGATTGCGTCTTGGAGATCTCAATGGCTTCGTCGAGTGTGAGCTGGCGTAGTTTTTCCTTTCCCTGGGCATTGAGATCAAAGCCGGGGATGATGATGAGGAGGAGGAAAATGACATATTTCATACTCGAAAGGGTTTTTGTTTATTCGTGCCTGAGTGATTCAACAGGGTCCTGTTTAGCTGCACGCTGTGACGGCATATACCCGAAGATGATTCCAACCGAGGCGGATACTCCGAAGGAGATAAAGATGGACCAGGGAGACACGATGGTAAGGATGTCGGTAAGTTCCATGATGATTTTGGAAAGGGCGAGACCCAGGATGATCCCGATCAGTCCGCCGGTGATGCTAAGCAGGGTTGCTTCGGTAAGGAACTGCAGCACAATGTCGCGTTTGGTGGCGCCGATCGCCTGCCGGATGCCGATCTCCTTGATTCGCTCCATCACCGAGGCCAGCATGATGTTCATGATGCCGATTCCGCCAACAAGCAGTGAGATGCTGGCAATGGCTCCCAGTACGATGTTGAAGATGTCTTTGGTGCGCTGTTCCTGTTTAAGCAGGAGCTCGGGGACCTTGATCTCAACGTCGTCGACCCCGGCGTGACGGCGGAGCATCATCTTTTTCAGGATTTCAACGGTTGGCCCGATCTGTGTGCTCTCTTTAACCTGGACCACGATTTTGTCGATCTGGTCCTTACCATTGGACTCCTGGTTCCCGCCTGAGACATCGTAGGAATCCTCGTCGACCTGGGTGATGCTGCCGTGCAGGGAGGCGGAGGTGATCACCGAACGGTCCTTGTACCTGCGAAGCATGGTCTGAACGGGGGCGAAAACCGAGTTGTTGTAGTCGGAGATGCCAAGGTTGTCGATGCTTGACTGGCTGACCTCCCGTTTGCGGAGAACGCCAATCACCTTTAACCAGATGGGACCGCATTTGATATCTTTTCCCACGGCATTCTCGGTTGGAAAAAACTTTGATTTTAGAGTTGGTCCGATGATACAAACCGCCTTGCCGTCGGTAAGCTGCGCCTCGTTGAACATCTCACCCTCCTGGAGATCAAGGGCGAAAACAAGAAAGAAATCGGGGGTTACCCCGGTAAATTTTGCGGTGGTTTTGATTCCCCCTTTAACGATATCGGCTTCATAGATTACCTCCGGGCTTACCTTTGAAACGGTCGGAATGATCTCTTTGATAGCCAGGGCGTCTTTCAGGCAGAGCCCGGGTGAAAATTTCCCTTTGGTTTTCTGGCTGTTCTGATCGTTCGACTGGGAGGCCTGATTGCCGCTCTGGTTTGTTTTATTAGTCTGTTTTTCCGATTTCGGGGTGATCAGGATATTGTTGACCCCAACCAGTTTCATCTGGTCGAGAATCTCCTTTTTGGCGCCATTGCCGATGGCCATCATGGTGATAACCGCGGCCACTCCGAAGATAATTCCGAGGGAGGTAAGCATTGATCTGAATTTATTCAGAAAAACAGCCTCGAGGGCAATGTTAAAGATGTATTTATAGCGTTCAAACATGCTGGAGGTAATTAACAATTAAAAAATTACGGGAACTGGCATGCAGACCTATTTCTTCAGGATGACTGGTGGTGCACCCTGTGCTTTTCCGGAGTCCTTTCCCGGTGATTTTTGTGGTTTTACAGGAGGCGGTTTCACCTTGTATTTTGCAACGATATCCCTGGGGAGCAGCTTCAGCGTGAGTTTGTCGGCTTTGTCGGGAGGTACAAGCAATACATCCTCTTCGGCTTTGAGTCCGGCGCGGACAATAATTTCATTTTCGTTCGATTGC
>JBAXFZ010000030.1:0-18278 GCA_037139685.1 Bacteroidota bacterium | reverse complement strand
GAGCCGGGAAACGGCATAAAAAAGCAAAGACTTGTTCCCTGGCAGCTGGTCGTGGCACTTTCGCTGATATTCACCGTTTCGGTGACCGTCATGGGGCAGATCCGTTACGGGTGGATCCGCCTTCAGCATATGAAGGTCAATGATCCGTCGCTTGATATGGTCGGATGGGACCAGCTGGGCCGGAGATTCGCGCCGGTGGCCGCATGGGAGGAGGAACATGCCATGATTGGGAAAAACTCTCCCATCATTACCTTCAGGTGGTTCCCTGCCGCCAATTTCGACTATTATGTGGGCCGCCGGATCAACAAACCGGTGTATGCCGTGGGCAGCCTGGATAGAATTCATAAATATCACTGGATAAATAAGATTCGCGGAAATCTGAAACAGGGCAGCGATGCCTGGTATATCGGGCTGAGCGATGATTACGAAGACCCGGCAGCCCTGTACGGGGAGCTGTTCAGCCGGGTTGTCCCGTCTGATACGCTATATATCACCCGGGGGCGCGACACCGTACGCAGGGCCTTTCTCTTTCACATGATCGGGCTGAAACAGGAGATGGTATTCAAATGACCTTTCCTGCCTGTTGTTTCTCCAAGGGACAATAAAAAGTTATTCCCTGACGATCCTGGCGACCATGTTGCCGTATGGGGTTTTCAGCGACAAAACATAGATTCCCGGAGGCATGGCCGACAGGTCGACATGGTCCACGCTATCCTCCGATTCAACTGAAAACAGCTGTTTCCCCTGCAGATCATAAACCACGACCTCAACCACGCGGTTCCCGGTGAAGCGGAAAATGGAATTCCCCGGGTTGGGGAAGATGGTTATCTCCGGGATCTTTTCGTGTACGATATTCTCAATTCCGGCAGGCTTCAGGGTACGAAGGTTGATCCTTGAATACCAGATGTTGAGGATCCCGTTGCGGGTATCGCCCCACGCGGCGTGCAGCGTATCTTTCACAACCGAAAGGGTCATGAAGTCATTCCCGTTCAGCCCCAACACATCCTGGTATCCCGACAGGGTGTCGGAAATTCTGAAGTTGGCCGAAAAGCCGGTTGAATCTTTCCACCGCATGGCTCCCCACATTTCCGAAGCGTGCATATACCCGCTCCCTGCACTGTTCCTGCGGTCTCTCCATGCAACCACGAAATCGCCGCGGGTGTTGAAGGCACTCCAGGCCATATCCTGCATTTTTCCGTTGGCTGCCGGGTCGTTGTTTACACGGTAGGGGCTGCTCCAGGTTGCACCATCATTGAAGGATTCGATGAAAAAAACATCCAGGTCGCCATAGCCTGAACCTAAAAAAACAAAGGCCAGGTGGTGCATATTGGCAGGATCGGCAGCCAGGCTGCCCCCGGCCTTGGCAAGGGTGTCGTCGATGCCCGTGCTAAAATAACCGGCCCCGTTGTATGTAAAGTTGTTCCCGTCATCAGATGATTTTGCATGCAGGTAGCCCGGCAATAAATTCTGTGCTGCGACCCAGCTTGGGTAAATACAATGAAATGTACCATCGGATGAGACAGCAGATGCCGCCATAGGCGCCTTAATCACATTCCCGACTAGGAAACCGGTGCCGTCTATATACCTCCATGGTTTCCATGTGGCCCCCTGGTCATCGGATCTAATGAAATAGGGCCGGTTGGGCGGTGCAATCCAGGGCGCCGGCTTCGAAGTAATGTACATGTGGTTGTTCACCGGGCTGATGGTCAGCCAGGGCCGGTCGACAGGCATTTTCGAACCATCTGCATACATATCCAGGGCTTTTGACAGGTATTTCCAGGTTAACCCCCCGTCCGCCGACTTCACCAGGCATATCCCCCCGCTGTCGGGCGTCTCACGGTAATCGACATAGCAGGCAAACAGGCTGCCCGTGTTGTCAAAAACCAACGAGGGGTCGGCCGAGTGGTAGGAGGCGGCTAAATGGGGAAGGAATACCGGGTTGCTCCAGGAACGGCCGCCATTGAAGGAGACGATCGTTTTGATCCCCAGGGGCGAACCAAACGAGTAGCCCATCCATGCCAGCACGAGATGGGCGGGATTTTCCGGGTTTACGGTCATGAAAGGTTCCCCGTCAAAAACCACCCCTTTCGAGATGTTGGTGTTCTGGGCCTGGCACAATCCTGCGGATATCAGGGCAATAGAAAGAAAACAAAGCCATCTTGACATTTTACGGCGGTTCCTTTAGGTTCAGCTTTTGGGACCGGTCATTTTTTTCGGATCCACGATCCTTGTAAACTCCTCATCAGTCAGCAGGCCAAGCGCCATGGTGGCTTCACGCAGGGTGAGATGCTCCTTGTGTGCTTTCTTGGCGATTTTAGCGGAATTATCGTAGCCGATGTGGGGGTTGAGTGCAGTGACCAGCATAAGCGAATTTTCCAGATTCCTGTTGATGGCCGCCATGTTGGGTTCAATGCCGACGGCACAGTTGTCGTTGAACGACACGCAGGCATCACCCAGCAGGCGTGCCGACTGGAGCAGGTTCGAGATGATCAGCGGTTTGAAGACATTGAGCTGGAAATGGCCGCTGATGCCGCCGATGTTGATGGCCACATCGTTGCCCAGCACCTGGGCACAAACCATGGTCATGGCTTCGGGCTGGGTGGGGTTTACCTTCCCCGGCATGATGCTGGAGCCGGGTTCGTTTTCAGGAAGCATGAGCTCCCCGATGCCGCAGCGCGGACCGGAGGCCAGCAGGCGGATATTGGAGGCGATGTGCATCAGGCTCACGGCAAGGGTCTTAAGCGCCCCGGATGTTTCCACCATGGAGTCGTGAGAAGAGAGTGATTCGAATTTGTTTTCCGCCGTGATAAAGGGTAATCCCGTGAGTTCGGCAATTTTCCGTGCTACCAGCACGTCATACCCTTTGGGGGCATTCAGCCCGGTTCCGACTGCAGTGCCCCCGAGCGCGAGTTCCGACAGGTGGGGAAGAGTATTCTTCACAGCCCTCATGGCATGGTCAAGCTGTGAAACGTAACCTGAAAACTCCTGCCCGAGCGTGAGGGGTGTTGCATCCATCAGGTGGGTGCGGCCGGTTTTTACAATCTCTTTAAAAAGTTCCGATTTGCCTGCCAGGGTATTCCTGAGCAATTCGACACCGGGAATGGTTGTGCCCGTAACCATGGCGTAGGCTGCAATGCTCATGGCAGCAGGGAAAGTGTCGTTGGAGGATTGTGATTTGTTTACATCATCATTGGGATGGATCACGGTTTTGCCCTCCCCGCCAAGTTTCCCGCCGCTGAGCACGTGGGCACGGTTGGCAATCACCTCGTTGAGGTTCATATTGGTTTGGGTTCCCGAGCCGGTTTGCCAGATCACCAGGGGGAACTGGTCATCCAGTTTTCCCTCCAGGATCTCATCACAAACCCTGACAATCAGCTCCTTTTTCTCGGCGGCAAGCACGCCAAGGTCGGCGTTTACCATAGCTGCCGCCTTCTTGAGGACAGCCATCCCGCGGATCACCTCTTTGGGCATTGATCCGGGTTCGCCGATTTTGAAATTGGTAAGTGAACGCTGTGTCTGTGCGCCCCAGTATTTGTCCATGTCAACCTCTATGGGTCCCATGGTGTCTTTTTCGATGCGTGTCTTCATAGCGGAAAATTGTTTGATGAATGGCCTGGGTTAATATATCAGGGGTTCGATATTATCTAACGGATCGCCGATGACGGCCTTGTATTCGGTTTCAACAATCGGGCGCTGCAGCAGTTTCGGATTCTGAAGAATAATCCTGACCAGCTCATGATCTTCAAATTTTTTACCCTTCACGTTCTCCTTGTAATAGGCCTCCTGGGTGCGCAAAACATCCCCGGGTTTTTTATTCAGCTTTACCAGCAATTGCTCCAGCCGTTGTTCCGTGATCGGGTTCTTAAGATATTCTACCACCTCGAACGGCTTGCCCGATTGCTGCAGGAACTGCAGCCCGGCACGGGATTTTTTACAGGAGGGGTTATGATAAATCTTTAACATCTTCACAATTTCTCTATTTCGCTACCTCACTACCTCGCTATTTAACTATTCCCCCCAAACTCCATCAGATAGGCCTTGATGAATTCGGTGAGGTCGCCGTCAAGCACTGCCTGGGTGTCGGATGTTTCGGTCCCGGTGCGCAGGTCCTTCACCATTTTGTAGGGATGAAGCACGTAACTGCGGATCTGGCTGCCCCATTCGATCTTCTTCTTCCCGCTTTCGATAACGGTTATCTTCTCGCGTTGTTTGCGCAGTTCGATCTCGTAGAGCTGTGATTTGAGGAGTTTCAGCGCCTTTTCACGGTTTTGTCCCTGGGAGCGGGTCTCCTGGCATTCGATGACGATCCCGGAGGGTTCATGCTTTAACCTGACGGCGGTTTCGACCTTGTTCACATTCTGGCCGCCGGGGCCGCTGCTGCGGAAGGTATCCCAGCTGATGTCGGCGGGGTTGATCTCGATCACAATATCATCATTGATGATGGGATAGGCATAAACCGAGGCAAACGAGGTGTGCCGCTTGTGGTTGGAGTCGAAGGGCGAAAGCCGCACCAGCCGGTGCACTCCATTCTCCCCCTTGAGGTATCCGTAGGCATAGTCCCCGTCGAATTCAAGGGTGACCGATTTTATCCCTGCCACATCTCCCTCCTGGTAGTCCACTTCGCTGATCTTGAATCGGCTTCGCTCCCCGTAGCGGATGTACATGCGCATGAGCATCTCCGCCCAATCCTGCGATTCGGTGCCTCCCGCCCCTGAATTGATTTGTACGATGGCGCCGAGTTTGTCCTCCTCACCGCTCAGCATATTGCGGAATTCGAGGTCCTCAACAAAATTAAGGGTTGTTTTAAAATGGCTGTCAAGCTCCTCTTCCGTGGCATCGCCCTGGATGTGAAAATCCCACATCACCTTCAGGTCCTCATTACTCGAAATTGCCAGTGAAAATGCGTCGGTCCAGAGTTTTTTATCACGAATGGCCCGTAGTGCCTGCTCGGCAGCCTTCGGGTTGTTCCAGAAATCGGGGGCATGCGATAATTCTTCTTCTTCTGCTATCTGGGAAAGTTTCTTGTCGATGTCAAAGGTACCTCCTCAAGACATCGAGTCTTGTCTGAAGGTCCTTCAGTTGTTCGTGCTGTATCATGTCAGATTTTAAGTTCTTTCAGTGCTTTGGCGATAAGTTCAAATTCAAATCCTTTGCCATTTACAAAAGTGATAATTTTTTCCCGGATGTTCAACTCTTTTCCTGCTTTTATTTCCGTCTCTTTTTTCAGGACCAGGTCGCAAATCGTTTTCATGTATTCCTCCTCACCGATTTCCTGCAGGGCGTCACGGATGATATTGTCGGGAAGATCACGGCTTTTAAGTTCATATTGTATCTTAATCCTGCCCCATTTGTTTGAATGGAACTTCCCCCTGGCGAACGACTTTGCAAAACGGTCTTCCCGGATGAAATTATTTTCTTCGAGGTACCGGATGGCCTGGAGCGCCTTGCCGGGAGGAACTTTCCATTCGTTCAGTTTCTGCTGCACCTCCTTCCGGCATCGTTCCCGGAAAGCACAATACCGGGCGATCCTTTTAAGAACCTGTGCAGGATCATTGCCTGATATATCCTCCGTTCCGGTTGCATTCATATGATACAATTATTTTTTCGGGGCCAAATTTCGTGATTCAATTCCCTGGTTCAGCACAATCCTAACAGTTGCAACCAGGAAGTAATCATCTGCTTGGAAATGACCTCACCCCTCAGCTCCTTAAATATAAAATTTCCATCAACCTGTTTCTCTGGTATAATAAAGATCAATCAATAAAGGTAATGTTAACTTTGCTTCAAATCCTACACTATGATGAAGAAAATTATAATTTTTTTCCTGGTTTTTGGGGCCCTCGAAACCATGGCACAGGATGCCATGTTCGGGATAGGCGGGCAGATGTTTCAAATTTCCGGCTACCGGATTGTGGTTCCGCTCCGGGCCTCTGAAGTTGAACTGAAAGCAGCCTCGGAACTTCAAAAATACCTGGGGAGGGTTACAGGTGTAATCCCTGGTATTGAGAATGACCAGGGTCCCCGGTCATCAAGGGAGATTCTCATCGGCCATTCGCTGCATTTCCCGGCCTCTGCGGATTCCCCCGCACTTGATCCCGACGGTTTTGAGATCACCATCCAACGGCCCTGGATCATGATTGCGGGAGGATCGCACAAGGGCGTCCTATACGGTGTTTATGAGTTCGTTGAGAAACACCTGGGATGCCGTTTCTGGGCTCCGGGGGCCGAGACAATTCCGCAAAAATCGCTTATAATGCTGCCTGTCATCCATACTGTCGCAAATCCGGCCTTCGGATCGCGCGAGGTTTATTATGCCGGGATGGACGACCAGGATTTCACCGATAAGATGCGTTGCGACCGTCATGCATGGAAAGGGGGGGAGAACTGGGGCATGTGGGTACATACCATGTTCAGCCTGGTTCCTCCCGGAAAATATTTCGAAACACATCCTGAATATTATGCCCTGATGGGAGGGAAGAGGACAAAGACCCAGCTTTGTCTTTCCAATCCTGACGTTTTGCAGATCACAATCGAAGAGCTGAAGCGCAGGATGAAGGAAAAACCCCAGGCAAAGTATTGGTCCGTATCGCAGATGGATACATATGGATATTGTGAATGCGACGGATGCAGGGGGACTATGCCGGGGCCTGTCTCCCCGTCGGATTGCATGATTGCATTTGTAAATAAAGTGGCCGCCGCCTTCCCCGGCAAGGTGATCTCCACCCTGGCGTACCAGTATACCCGTTCAGCGCCGAAAAACGTGAAACCGGCATCCAATGTGAACATCATGTTATGTACGATTGAATGCGACAGGAGCAAACCCCTTGACAGCGACACCTCCGCCGGTTCATTTGCAGCGGACCTGCGCGACTGGTCAGCCATTTCAAAAGACATACTGGTCTGGGACTATGTCATCCAGTTTACCAATATGATTGCCCCCTTCCCCAACCTGCCCGTGCTGCAGTCCAATATCCAGCTCTTTAAAAAATACAATGCCGGTTCCGTTTTCGAGCAGGGGTGTCATGGAACCTATAGTGAAAACCAGGAACTCAGGCAATACCTGCTGGCAAAACTGCTTTGGAACCCCGGGTTGAATACGGATTCGCTTATAAACCTCTTTCTCACCGGTTATTACGGACCGGCTGCGCCATTCATCCGTCACTACCTTTCAGGCATGGAGTCGGCCCTGCAGCAGTCGGGGAAAACCCTTTGGATATACAGCAGTCCCATGCAGGAGACCGGCGCATTCCTGGGCCCGGTGCAGATTGCCGGGTATAACCGCGACTTTGAAAGTGCAATGTCGGCAGCTGCGGGAGATTCGGCATTATCAGGCCGGGTTGCAAAGGCCAGGTTGCCCCTTCAATATTCGATCCTGGAAATTGCCAAAAAAAACATAACGGGCCAGGATGGTTTCCTGGAGCCTTCAGGAGCGGCCATGGCTGTGCGCAGGGACCGGATGGACCAGCTTGCGGAATTTGTGAGGCTCGCCAACCTGTATGGTGTTATGACCGTTCACGAACGGGGATTGTCGCCCGATGAGTATGGCAACCAAACCGCCCTCTTTTTTCAGAAGGCCTATACCAATCACCTTGCAAAGGATAAACCCTATACCCTGGCCACCGCCCCGGCTGAAAAATACAGTGCGGAGGGGATGGGGTCGCTCACCGATGGCAAGCGTGGTTCGGCCAACTACAACGTACTCTGGCAGGGGTTCGAAGGGGCCGACCTGTGTGCCGTTGTTGACCTTGGGAAGGAGACTGCTATCGGCTATGTCGGAGCTGAGTTCCTCCAGGACCTGGCCTCCTGGATATTTTACCCTGAAAAGCTTACAATCAGCATTTCCCCCGACGGGAAAAACTATCTACAGGCCGCGGTCTTTGATTCGCTTTCTTTCAGCGACCCGCTCCTGATACGCGAAACAGGCAGGGTGATCCCGCCCGCGAAGGCCCGTTATGTTAGGTTTGAGGCCCGCAACAAAGGAAAATGCCCCGCATGGCACATTGGTCATGGGGGCAAAGCCTGGTTGTTTGCAGATGAACTGATCGTCGATTAGCTACTTCTCTTTTGCAAATTCGGTGTTGATGGTGATGGTGACATTTTTTCCAACCACAGCCCCGTGAGCTTCGGTCAGGGCATTGTACTTCAAGCCGTAATCAATGCGGTTGATGGTGGCGGTTGCCTTGAATCCGGCCTTGGTGTTGCCATAAGGATCTTTTACGGTTCCCCCGTAAACAACATTGAATTTAACCTTCTTGGTAACATCCCTTAGTGTAAGGCTGCCGGTGAGTTCGTAAGCCTTGGCGGATAATTTCTTAAAACCGCTGCTCTTGAATGTCATCTTCGGAAACTTCTCGGCATTGAAGAAATCATCTGATTTCAGATGTTTGTCGCGCATTTCGTTATCGGTACTGATGCTGTTTACATCAACCGAAAATTCAATCTGGGCATCGGTAAAATCGGGTTTCGAAGCAGCCATGGAACCTGAAAAGGATTTGAAGTTTCCCTCTACCTCCGAAATAACGAGATGGGAAACCGTGAATTTAACACTGCTGTGGGCATTGTCAACGCTCCATTTTACCGGGGCTTTAACTGCTTCGACGGCTTTGGCTGCAGCCGGCTTGGCTTTGCCTTTGCCGGCCTGGGCGACTGCCAGGGTGGTCATGCCGGCTACCAGCATGATCGCTAATAAGATTTTTGATAAATTTTTCATAATGTGATGTTTTGTTTTTGTTTTTTGTTTTGCAAAGATAAAAATTAATTTAAAACCATTCTAAATAAAAATTAATATGAAAGTAAAAAGATAGGTTTGCCATCTGTAAGACTAATATCTCCTGATAGGATTTTAGTCTAAAGATATTGACAAACAAGTGTTTAAATTAATATAAATATTTTACGGTCAGAATTTTGCAGTATAGAATTGCAAATTTGCCATGGTTTGCCGGGAATCCTGTTATATAATTATTGAAAAAAATTACATAATTCACAGGTTTTCAATCCGGCTTATTTTTGTTTCTCAAATACGTCAACCTCGCGGAAATAGTAGGGTCCGTGCGGCGAATCTTCACTTACCCACAGGAGGTAGCGGTATTGTTTCGATTTCCCGGCAAGCGGGGTGATCGTATAAAGCGCCTTGCTGTTGCCCCAGATATCTTCGGGGGAAGCTGTCAGGATATAACTCCACCCGGCGGACTTCGGATCGCCCTTCACAGCAGGGCTCTTGTCGCCCGGCGCCCCCCAAAGGGAGAATGACTGTGCGCCCCGTTTGGTGCTCTGGGCTGTAAAAATGTGGATACTGTCGAGTTCAATCTCCTTCTGAAGGTCCATCCATAGGCGTCCTTCGCCCTTTTCCGACCATTTGTCGCGCAGTGAATCTCCCGGGAGCAGATCGTACATGCCGTCATTGATGGCAGATACGCCCATCCCGTCGACGATTGACCCTGTAAAGGCTGAATCAGCATCGGTGAAATAGTATTGCGAGGTAACCCCGTTTGGCTGGTGTATGTCGGCATAATCCTTCATTGTTGGCCGTGCCGGCAGTTCCGCAAGGTCCCTGTTGTTGGTTACAACCACCTTTGCGGCAGGTTCCATCTGGTCATTCACAAAGCTTTTTGGCAGGTTCAGGGCCATGGCAGGCCGATCGGTGAAATCGTCGTAGAGCGGCCGGGCGGGCTGAATCTGGTCATAGGGATCATAAGCCAGCGAGATGGCGAAAATTTTTATGGCGTCGTTTTCGGGAAGCTGAAGCGTGCCGCTTGTCTGGCCTGCTTCGAGGGTGTATTTGTAAACATAGGCATACTGGTATGGCACATTCATGGTGTCTTTATGGAGGTGCGGGGAAAACCACGCCACCTCGTCACGTTTGATGTAGCCCTTTACCAGCCCTTTTATCCGGTCGAGTTTATCCCATTCCCGTTTGTCGAACTGGCCGAGGTTTCCGTGGTAGGCCTGTACGTGCAGGGTGGTTTTTATCCCTCCGACTTTGAAAACTCCGGCAGTATCGGTTAGTGCAGCCGCAAGGATATAGAGATGGTTGAAATTGCCTGTTTTTGGAAGGGTGATCTTTTGTCCCCTGCAGGCCAGCACATTGTTCTTATGGTCTGAGGAAGGTCCGAAGTGGAACCGGATGCCGTCGGCCATCAGTGTTTCAGGGAAAAGTTCGGCAGGGATGCTCAACCCCTGTTCATCAAACCGGCCATCTTTCCTGTTTTTATCACTGCTGACCACAACCTGGTCATATGCAAGTTCAAGTTCGGTGGTTGCCGGATCCGACTGTTTCTCAACGGGGGCCTCCAGTTGCAGGGCGAAACTGCGGATTGTAAATTTCTTCATATCGAGGAGCAGTTTCCCGTTTTTAACAGCAATCTCGCCGGTACGGTGTTCCTGCCCGTCAACCTCATAGGCGGACTTGATTTTGGTGGCTAACGCAACCTCGACATTCGCAACGTCGTTTCCAAAAAGCTCCTGGAGCCGGATGATCACATCTTTGCCGTTTTCCCCTTTTTTAATGGTGCGGATGTCGACCTGCGGCGTGGAGACCCGTGCAAAGGAAAAACTCCTGCCCAGGAAACCGGCATGCTGCGGTACCTGGAATGCCCTGACCGGCTGATTCATCGAACGGCCCTGCCATTCGGAACGGCCTGTACGCCAATCGCCTTTATGGCTGTAAATTCCGTAGGTTATTTCATGAATGCCCCAATCCTGGGTGGCCTGGTCGTGGTAAATATTGGCTACGGGCGTGTAAAGCAGTGTCAGTCGGAGCGTCTTGTCATCCGGCTTGTCTGATCCGAATTTGGAATCTTCGGTGATGGTTACGCCGAAATTTCCCGATTTATCCGTGAGATCGAACCATTCCCTGGAGGGGACCTCGTATTTTTTTTCGTTGTTGGTGGAGCGCTCAATGGTCCCAAGCCCGAGGTTGTAGGTTGCCATGCTGTTGGATGCAGTTAGCGGGAACGAGGCCTTCAGGCTGACGCCCCTTGATTGCCAGTTGATTATGTTTCGGACTACCAGGTTTTCTTTTCCTGCAGCGAGCTGGATATATTGTGTAAAGACCGAGTTCCTGGCATTCCGTTCGACCTTCAGGGTTGCGCGGACCGGGCCTTTTTCGGTAAGTGTGACTATGGCCGGTCCCCTGACCACCTCAACAGGGTTTTTTTTCCGGTCGTTCCAGTCCATGTTCCATGCAGGCCAGCATTGCGGGTGCTCTTTTTGAAATACCAGCTGCGATTGGGCAGATAGCATCTCCTTTCCCAGTTTTTTATCAAAGATGGATGAAATGTCGCCGCTGGCATTTATAACAACTTTAAGAAATTCATTCTCGATCGTGGAATTTGAAGCCGACAGGGTGGTTTTCACTGGGGCGAACTCTTTGACGGGTTGCAGGTCATAGCAGGCCAATCCGAGTGAGGGGAGGGTCGCCAGGAAAAGGATCCGGAGGCTTCCCTTTGTTGTTTTTAGAACCTGGACAGGAACCGGGTTGTTCAGCGCATCGGTCATCATAACAGCTTTCGGGGCATCGCCGGGATACAGGATTTCAGCCTCGGCCAGGTCGGTACGGCTGATTGCCAAAGGGTTATACAGCATCAGGGATACTCCCTTCCCCCGTGTGTCCATGGCACGGATCACCGGTCCCGCTGAACTTTCAAGATTGGAAGCGAATTTGTTCAATGCCAGAACCTCATCGTTCCAGGCATATTCGTATGCCTTGGGAATACAGGTCCCCGGGAGGATATCGTGCATCTGGCTTCCAAGAACCAGCCACCAGGCATCATGCATCGATTGGAGGGGATACCTGAGTCCCCCAAGCCAGTCGGCCATCACCGCGATCGGTTCGGTTGCCATGGCCAGCTGCTCATTCTGACGGTTCCACCGTTTCATGGATGCCTGTGAAGTGAGTGAACCTGCCGAGTGCTGGGTGAGCAGCAAATCGCCGTTATAAGAGGGAAGCTGTTTTTTCCGGGCATCATCCAGGTCCCTGAAGAGCTGGTCGGACGAACAGAGGTAGACGCCGAATTTGCTGCCGGGACGGGAAAGGCTGCCAACGGCATTCTGGATATCCTCCTCGCGCGGAGCCCCGCCTTCATCGCCTGTGCCGTAGTACCGGTAGTCGGCGAACAGGCCGTATTTTTTCCCGTTTTCCGAAATCCGCTGAACCCAGTAGCTTGCCGTATCCAGGCGCTTTTTGACGGAACCGTTGTAATCGGTGGCATTAAGGGCTGCAACCACCCCGTTCCCGTCGGGGCCGATCCAGTTGCCCAGGTTGAACGGGATCCCGTTTGCCGATCCCCAGGAAAGTTTCTGAGTCGAAAACCCCAGCAGCCCTGCGTGGGCCAGGACCGATGGGATATGGGCCTGGAACCCGAAACAATCGGGCAGCAGGAAATCGACACTCTCTTTTCCAAATTCGGAGCGGAAATAGCTGTTGCCATAAAGCACCTGCCTGATAACGGATTCGGGAGAGGGAATATTTGCATCACATTCGTCGACCGACGATCCCCCGACAAACCATCGACCCTGGGCCACATACTTCTTAAGTCGCTCATACTTGTCAGGATAATACTCCTTCATCATCTTATACCGCCTTGCACCCGAAAAGGTGAAAACATAAGGCTTGTATTTTTCAAACCTGCTGAAGTTGTCATCCAGAGTGTTTTTAAGACATTCATTGATGGTTGATTCGTAATCCCAGCGCCATTCGGTGTCAAGGTGCGCATAGCCCACGGTATAGAGAACAGGCTGCTTTGAAAGGTCATAAAGGGGGGGAGCAGCCTTACCGGCTTCAGTCTGTGATTTTGCTGTGTTGGCAATCATAACGAGCAGCAGGAGGGCCGCCAATGGGATACGCATCATAACGAAGGGATTTTCCATGTAAAAGTAGAGATTTATTTTATTCCGCAAAAAGCCTTACTTTTGTACAAAACAATTAAACAGGGAGACTCTTTCATGAAAAACATAGCTTTCAGCCTGATCATCGGCATTATCCTGGTATCCTGTACAGGGATCAAGGACAAGTACACCATCGATGGAACCATCAAAGGAGCCGACACCGGCACCGTCTATCTCCAGAAATATGAAGCTGACCGTTGGATCAATGTTGATTCGGTGAAGCTGGCCAAGGGTTCGTTTACCTTTACCGGGAAGGTCACCAAGCCGGAAATGTGGCATATCTCGATGGCCGAAAAGATGATATACCTTCCTGTTTTCGTTGAGAATTCAAAAATCGAGATTAAGATATATGTTGACAGCCTTGAAAAATCGACTGTCAAAGGATCGGCAACCCATGATATTTATCAGCAGTACCTGTCGTTGAACGAGCTTCTGAACAAGAAGATGGATGATGTTAACACCTCATACAAAAAGGCAAGGGAAACCCATGATACCCTGGCCATGAAAAAGGCCGATTCGGTTTCGAACGAGCTTGACAAGGAGATGAAACAACAGCTTGTTAACTTCGTCAAAAAAAACAACAAAACGGTTGTTTCCCCATACCTGGTTGTTCGTAACAGCTGGCAGTTCGAACTCCCCGACCTCGAAGAAATTGTAAAGTCAATCGATACCAGCCTGAGCCAGTCACAATACACCCAGGCCCTGAAAACGCGGGTGGATGTCCTCAAGAGTGTTGAAATTGGCAAGGTTGCTCCCGATTTCACCATGAACGATACGACAGGTAAACCTGTAACCCTTTCATCGTTCAAGGGTAAAATACTGCTTGTTGATTTCTGGGCATCATGGTGCGGACCCTGCCGTGCGGAAAACCCCAATGTCGTAAAGGCATTCCAGGCCTATAACAAGAAAGGTTTCGATGTTCTTGGCTGTTCTTTCGACAAGGATCACGCAAAATGGGTAAAGGCTGTCAAGGATGACAAACTGGTGTGGAACCATGTTTCGGACCTCAAGGGATGGGGAAATGGTGCCGGCAAGCTTTACGGCGTGAACTCGATCCCGGCCAATGTATTGCTTGACAAGGACATGAAGATCGTCGGCCGTAACCTTCGCGGCGAAGACCTGATGAATAAACTGGCGGAAATTCTCGGACCCGTGGCTCCGGAGAAGAAAAGCAGGAAGAAATAACATTTTTATGAAACGTATCCTCGTCATTGTCTTCCTGGCTGTCACCTGTATTCTGCAGGCGCAGAACTTCATGGATGGCAGGATTATCAAGTATGGTGCGAATAAGGTTTACCTGAGGAGCATTTACGGCGAAAAGACATCCGTGATCGATTCGGCGGTAACGGATACAGCCGGGAATTTCCGCTTTTCGCTTGCAGGCCGACTTCCGGGAACCTACCGCATCCAATGGACCAAGGATGGTTTTGTTGACCTGATCTGGAATCATGAAAATGTGAAGTTTGTCACCCAGACCAAAAACCCGGATGACAGCCTTCAGATCATCACATCTTTAGAGAACCGGGTTAACCTGGCTTTTTCAAGGCTCGACAGGCTCAACCAGGAGAAATTGCAGCTGCTCACACCCATAATTGATTTTTACCCGGTTAAGGATTCTTTTTATCTCTCGGCCGTTCAGGAGATGGAGAAAACGCAGCGTATGCAGATCCAGTATCTTGATTCGCTGGTTAAACTCTACCCCGCAGCATTTGCTGTAAGGGTGGCTAAGGTCTACCAGAATCCCTTTATCCCGGCATCGCTGAAAAAGGATGAGCGTATCGGGTTTCTCAAACAGCACTATTTCGACAAAGTTGATTTTTCCGACACCTCCCTGCTGCGCAGCATGGTCTTTGTGAACAAGGCAATATCCTACCTGTCGATTTACAGCAATAACCGGTTACCCCAGAAGCAGCTTGAAACTGAATTCATCAAAGCCGTCACTGTCATGCTGGGCGCCGCATCCGTGAATCCGGAAATTTTTAAGTTCTGGCTGGATTACCTTGTCGGGGGGTTCGACAAATACCATTTTGATGAAGTGATCACCTATATTGCCGATAATTTCCAGGATCCTTACTCATGTGAAGACCAGGTCAGGAAATCAGCCTTACAGAAAAAGCTTGAAACATTCAAGAAAATTTCCATTGGGAAAATCGCCCCTGAACTTTCGGTTCCTGATAACAACGGTAAACTGACCAGCCTGTCGGCCATTCATTCAGAATTCACCCTGGTTGTATTCTGGTCGAGCGAATGCCCCCATTGCAGCGCAATGATGCCAAAGCTCAAAGATTATTACGAAAACCAGAAACCCAGGCGGTTCGAAGTTTACGCGGTTTCGATCGACACCAGCCGCACGGCATGGACCACTTTTTTAAAGGAGCAGAAACTTCCTTGGATTAACGTTTCCGATCTGAAGGGCTTCAATGGAAAACCTGCGGATGATTACAATATCTATGCCACGCCAACCATGTTCCTTCTTGACCGGCAGAAAAAAATTGTTGCCAAGCCCAATACGGCCAGGGAGTTGGATGAGACTTTACGTGAGTTCAAACTGGTTCAGAACCAGGCCGGGCTATAGCTTTTCCACCACCAGGTGCAGCGGGTTCGCCGACAGACACAGGGAGCCGGCATACATAGTGTTTCATAGTGTTCTTGAGGATCCGCCGGTTTTTTTTTGGGAGTGAACCAATGAAATTTTTACCTTTGCACGTTTTCGGGGGAACCCGGAAGAATAATGACATTACCCGCTGCGCACATGTACGAATTTATTCAAGGAAAACTGGTTGAGAAAAACCCTGCCTATGCTGTTGTAGAAGCCAATGGTATCGGGTACCTGCTGAATATTTCCATTCATACATATTCCCTCCTGAAGGAGGATGAACGCTGCACGCTATACACCCATCTCGTGGTTCGCGAGGATGATATGCTGTTATATGGTTTTGCTGAAACAGGCGAACGGGAACTGTTCCGCCAGCTTATAAGTGTTTCGGGTGTCGGGGTCAATACGGCACGGATTATATTATCATCGCTTTCCCCCAATGAAATCATGTCGGCCATTGCAGAGGGAGAGGTGGCGATCCTTCAGCGGATCAAAGGGATAGGTGCAAAAACTGCCCAGAGGATCATCATCGACCTGAAGGATAAGGTTTCAAGGGAGCTGATTCCATTTGAAAAATCCGGCTTTTTGCACAATACAAAGAAGGAAGAAGCGTTATCAGGATTGATCATTCTGGGCTTCCCAAAGATGCTTGCTGACAAAGCATTGATCAAAATCATCGAATCGGAAGGAACAGGCTTGACAGTGGAACAACTGATCAAACATGCTCTCAAGGTATTGTAGCGTGCATGTTCCGTAGTTAAATTCACCTTGTAGAACTTAGTGAAGAAACGCAATTTATACTGTCTTATCTGCCTGGTCGTCCTGGTTATCCTCCGTTTTCCGGCAGTTGCCGGGGAAACAAAGGGTACTTTTGGACTTCCTGAGGCTCTTGCCATGCTCTCCGACTCGATAACCAGGCACGATACCACTCCCCTGCGTTATCCCTTCAGCGATGAGACCATCCTGCCCGGTTCGGGAAGGGAAAATAACATCTACCTTAAGAATCCCTCCAACATTAAGGCCATCGTTGAATACGATCCGCTTACGCGTCAATATTACAATGTTTACAAGATCGGCGAAACCACTTACCGTATCCCTACGACCATGTCGTTTGAAGAATACCAGAGCCAGGATATGCAGAAGATGATCAGCCAGTACTGGAAGGAGCGGTCGGAGGCGGCCAGTATGGATAATGCCAAGGGGATCATTCCCAAGATCCATATTCCCGGGAAGGTCTTTGAAACTATTTTCGGCAACAATACGATTGATATCCGCCCGCAGGGATCGGCCGAAATCAACTTCGGGATTGTCTCAAACCGGCGCGACGACCCCATGCTCAACACCCGCCAGCGCAGGCAGACAAACTTCGACTTCACCGAAAAGATACAGATGAATGTTATTGCCAAAATCGGCGATAAAATTGAATTTAAGGTCAATTACAACACGGAGGCAACCTTCGAATTTGAAAATAAACTGAAGCTGAAGTATGAAGGCAAGGAAGACGACATCATCCAGCTGATCGAGGGAGGTGATGTAAACATGCCACTCAGCACAACCCTGATCAGGGGAACTGAAAGCCTCTTCGGGATCAAGACCAAGCTGAAGTTCGGGCGGGTGATGGTTACCGCCATCTATTCCCAGCAAAAAAGCGAAACCAAAAATATTGTTGTCCAGGGAAATGCCCAGACCTCGAAATTTAAGATCCGTGCCGACGACTATGAAGAGAACAAACATTTCTTCATTGCCCAGCATTTCCGCGAAACCTATAAGCAATCGCTGAAAAAACTACCTGTTTTATCGACCAATGTGAACATCCTCAAAATCGAGGTATGGGCGACCAACATCGGCTCGGCAGTGACGGAAAACCGCAACGTGGTGGCATTCATGGACCTTGGGGAGTCAAAACCCTATAATACCCGTTTGCTTACCGGCAACCCGAACAGCAGGTTCCCCAGCAACAACTCCAATAACCTGTTTCATGTGATCATACCCACTGCCGCCGATTCGGCCAAGGTCAGGAATCCCAACACGGTTACCGATTACCTGAAAGGTTCGCCGATCTTCATGATATCTGGGGAGGATTTCGTTAAGGTGGATCTTGCCCGCAGGCTGCTGCCTTCCGAATACAGTTACAACCCGAGGCTTGGGTTCATATCGGTCAGTTCTGCACTGAATTCAGACCAGATGCTGGCAGTGGCCTACCAGTACCAGGTTGTTGGCGACACGACGGTTTACCAGGTGGGAGAGTTTTCAGACCAGGGTATCAATTCACCCAAATGCCTGATGCTGAAATTGCTTAAAAGTACTTCGCTCAACACCAGGGGGCCCACATGGAACCTGATGATGAAAAATGTCTATGCCCTGGGTGCTTACCAGGTCCAGCCAGCCGATTTCAACCTCAACATTCTCTATTCGGGCAATGCAAACGGGGTGCCCACCTCCTATCTTACCGAAAGCCGCATCAAGGGCGTTCCCTTGCTCAGGGTTTTAAACTTCGACAACCTGAACCAGCAGATGAACCCCCCGGGTGACGGGATGTTCGATTTCATCGACCAGGCTGCCACCCAGGGAGGTACAATCCAGGCGTCGAACGGCCGGGTTTTCTTTACGGTCCTTGAACCCTTCGGGAAGGACCTGCGAGACTCGATCTACGACGCAAATGATCCGAAAGGGTCGACGGAACTTGCCAATAAATACTGCTATGACTCCCTGTACACAATGACAAAGTCGATGGCACGCCAACATTCAGATGGTATACAAATCTGCGAAAAGTGCGGAATCCAACAAAATATTTTAA
>JBAXFZ010000029.1:0-18334 GCA_037139685.1 Bacteroidota bacterium | reverse complement strand
ATGTGTAATTCCTGTTATAATCAAGCAGGGCGCGGTCTGCATCCATTTTCATGGTGCTGAAGGCCTCCGACTCGGCACGCATCATCTCCGACAGCATCAGCATCTCCCCGCCCTTTTCTTCCAGGTTTTTCTTCATAGCCTTGGCTTCGGCCGACCGCACCGAACCTCCGCCAGTACCCAGGTATGCCCGCATGACTTCACGGGTCTGTGACTGGTACTCAAGGATGCCATATTTCAGGCCAAGCTCCTCGGCACGGGTTTTCAGCGAGTCCATGTAATTGCGGCGCACCCCCATGATGTAATTATAGTTGAGCACAACCTCCCCGAATTTTTCACGGTGCATGGTCCTGATTTTCTTATTGTATGCATCAAGCATGGCATAGATGAGATCACGGGCCATAATGGGGTCCTGGTCCCAGATTTCAATTTCAACGGCCCCGTAAGGGGTTTTGTTGATCCTGACACGCTGGCTGTATTCCCAGACCAGGGTGCTTTCAAAATGGATATAAGCCGAGTCGATTCCCCAGTGTTTTGCCAGGTCATACCTTTTTACAAGGGTATCGCGGATATCCCTCGACTGGAAAATCTGCACGCTCTGTTCTGTCTCGCTCTCATCTGAATAGGGAGAGATGTTGGAGGGATACAACAGGCAGTTTGACTTGTAAAGCGGGGTTATAAATATCGGGCTGGAAAAAAGGATGGAAAGCAGGATGGCCGCCACCACGATAACTAGGAGCTGCTTCTTCCATTTAATAATAATAGCGATTATGTTTTTACTGTTGAAAAAACTGTCCATACGTTGGATTTTTGATTATGATTGACCGAGCTGAAATTGTTTATGGGTGTTATAGTCGGATATCTTTTCCATCACCATGATGATGATGATGGCCATGAAAAGGGCGGCAATGGTTGAAACCATGACGATAAGCCAGCGAATGGGATAGGAATTCCGTTCTGCTTTAAAGGCATCGCTCACCACAAACTTCTGCGGAAGATTTTCTTCGGCATCGACTTTAGCTTGTTTGTACTTGGTTTCGAGCAGTGTAAGTTGTTCTGTTTTATATTCAAGCGAATTTTTCAATGACAAGTAAATCCCGCCATATTTACCAAGTACATCCAGTTTTTTCTGCAGTGCTGCCTGTGCGGTTTTGTTCCCGTTCATAAGGGCGATTGCATACTGCTGGTTAAAGACCTGCGACTGGTATTCCACCTCGTTCAACCCCAGGCTGCCAAGGGTGATCAGGGAATCAACAATCTTGTCCTTTTCAGCTTTCAGGGTATTGTATTCGGCTTCAACAATTTTAAACCCCTTGACCGAACGCTGGCGCATCATCTCGTTTTTAGCTGAGTCGAGCAGTGAGGCAATGGTATTGGCTATGTCGGCAGCAACCTGGGGATCAGGATCGTACACGGCAATCTGGACAGCCATGAACTCGGTACGCCTGAAGGTAATGTTGTTATCATACTCCCTGAATAATTTGGAATATTTATTGTCGGATGTACTGTCGATGTTGTAATGTTTCATCAGGTTAAACTTGTGCATCACCCGGTCCCGGATCATATTTGAATTGAGAATCTGAAGCAGCTGTTCAGCCTGGTCGTCCTCTCCAAAAGCAGTGATATCCTGCCCCTTTATTGATTGCTCGTTGAGCAGTGATTTGGAGATCGAACTGCTGCTGGCCGGGAACATGATCACGGTTGATTTGAACTTGGGGGTAATAAACCAAGGAGAGGAAAAGAACCATGAACCCGCCAGTGCAACCAATATTACAATAGTTAAGGGTTTTCGCCACTTATAGAGAAATATCACGAGGTTTGAGGAATCGAAATCTTCTCCTTTTTTTATTTCACTGGTCATAGAAGAAATATCAAAATTGTTGCCAAAGGTAGCCAATTATACGGAATGGACAACAGTAAGTTACAGGGAAAGGCTAAATAATCAACGGTCTTCGCGCAATATCTTGACGAGCGACCCCAGACTCCAGAGGCGCAGAATTACAGCAAGCAGGACTGAACAAAGGAGCATCAGTACGAAATTGCCGAGCCATGCTTTTGCAGCAGGCAGGAATGACCAGTGAATTACAAGGGAGTGTGAAATGAGGTTAAAACAGATCACCCCTATCACAAAGATAATGAGTGTTGAAAGGAAGCGATAGTTCACCTTGAATTTGAAGACCCGCTGCACGATAATAACCTGCAAAATAGCCATTGTAAACTGGGTAACAAGGCTGGCAACAGCCGAACCCGACGCCAGAAACCGGGGTATCAGCACGAAATTAAGGGCCAGGTTGATCAGCAACCCGGCAACTGCAATTATGTTCAGCTGTTTCAGGTTCCCGTTGGCCGTGAGCAGGGTGCCGAAAATATAGGTAGTCGAAACGGCAATGAAACCAAGAATAAGCAATTGAAACACTTGCGTTGAGGCGCCGATATGGGTGTCGTAAAGCAAATCGATCATTTCGTAACTGTAGAAAAACGAGCCCAGTGCGACAATGATGGCAAGTGTGATTATAAGTGTGAACGAAAGTTTCAGCATATGTTCGACCGATTGTTTCTTCTTGATCATTTTTGAGAAGATCGGGACCAGGAGTACGGCGAAAAGATAGGCAATCATGTTTGCCGCATCAAGCAGCCGGAACCCGGAGGCATAGATGCCAGCCTGGAAATTGCCTGTTCGTTCAGAAAGGAGATTCCCCAGCATCACGGGGTCGAGATGGCCCACCGCGGCAAATATCCCAACCTGGAGCTTGGAAACCCGCTCAGGGAGAAGGCTTTCGAGCATGACCGGGTCGAGGCGGTTGTAAAATGTCATCAGGAGGACCAGCAGTGCAAAAGGCAGGCTCTGTTTGATGATCATCAGGAAAAACGGCCAGTTCCAGCTAAGTTTTCTGAAATGCGCCTTTTTAACCACGACAAGAAATGCCAGTGACGCTGTAATGGAATAGGCAGCCGTTTGCGAATAGACAAACCATTCTATCCTGAACTTCGAGGCAAAAACATGGCCCCACAGGAGGATCCCGCAGAAAAATATCATGAGCAGCCGGTCGAGAACGGAGAGAAAACTGTCGGTCTTAAACATTAAAAAGCCGGAAATGTTCGACCGCAGGTAAAGAATAAAGGAGAGCAGGAACTGGTTCAGTGCAAGCCAGCCCAGCAACCAGAACTGGGCGGCGCTGTACCTGAGTACCATTGCAATAACGAAGGCGATCAGAACATAGGTTAGCCCCAGCAACAACTTCAATACGAGAATCCCCGAGAAATGCTTGTTGAGCAGATGGTTGTGCTGGGCAATATTGCGGTTGTTGAAATTGGTAATCCCGAAGTCGAGGATAATATTGAACAGGAAAGAGAAGTTCAGGATCACAAAATAGAAGCCATACTCCCCCACCCCAACATTTCGTTGCACGGTTAGGTCGATCCCAAAAATCCATATGGGTTTTATGAGAAGATTTAAAAATAGGAGTAACCCCAGGTTTGTAAGGAACTTCCGCTGCATGGACCAAGAATAAAAGCAACCGGGAGTGGTAACTTTTAATTATAACTCAAAAAATATTCAGATATTTGCTACAAAGTTAAGAAAATTAATGAACATTGCTGTTAACACCAGGCTGCTTATCAGGGATAAACTCGAAGGGATCGGTTGGTTTACCTATGAGTCACTAAAAAGGATTACTACCCAACACCCTGAACATCACTTTTATTTCATTTTTGATCGTGAATATGACCCGGAATTTCTGTTCTCCGATAACATCACCCCGATCATTCAATATCCTCATGCCCGCCATCCCGTTTTATATTATGCTTGGTTCGAACTGGCCATTCCCAAACTTCTCGAACGCATCAAGCCAGACCTCTTTCTTTCACCCGATGGTTTTTTATCGCTTAAAACCCCGGTAAAATCGCTGGCAGTATTTCACGACCTCAATTTCGAACATTACCCGCAGGATATTCCCTTCTGGACCCGGCGCTTTTACCGGCAGTATTTCCCGAAATATGCCGCGAAGGCGGTCCGGATTGCAACAGTTTCGGAATTTTCAAAACTGGATATTGTAAAACAGTATCATGTATCGCCCGATAAAGTTGATGTGGTTTACGACGGCGCCAATGATGCCTACCATCCGCTTACAAACGGGGAAAAGGAGAAGGTCCGCGAGGAATTTACCGGCGGCCTCCCCTATTTTGTCTTTATCGGATCGCTTCACCCCAGGAAAAACCTGGCCAACCTCTTCCGGGCCTTTGACCTGTTCAAGAAATCGAACCCCTCGGAGGTGAAACTGCTGATCGTAGGCGCAAAAAAATGGTGGACACGCGAAATTGACATCGCCTACAACCGGATGGTGTTTTCAGATGATGTCATCTTTACCGGTCGCCTGAATATTGAAGAACTTGCCGGAGTCCTCGGATCAGCAATTGCACTTACCTATGTCTCCTATTTCGAGGGGTTCGGAATTCCTATCGTGGAAGCATTCAGGTGCGATGTGCCTGTCATAACCTCAAATGTAACTTCAATGCCTGAGGTAGCCGGCGATGCGGCCCTCCTTGTTGATCCGTTCAACCCCGAATCGATCGAGGAGGCGCTTTATAAGTCCTACCAATATGAAAGCATCCGGCAGGAACTGATCCTGCGCGGCAGCAGGCGCAAAGATATGTTCTCATGGCAGCAGACAGCCGACAGGCTATGGGAATCAATTGAAAAGGCTGTAAAATCCTGATCTTATATGAACATTCTTCTGCTTGGTTCAGGTGGCCGTGAACATGCCCTCGCATTGAAACTCACACAAAGCCCGCTGCTGACAAAACTCTATATTGCCCCCGGCAATGCCGGCACAGCAAAGCTTGGCACCAACCTCCCGATCGGTGTCAATGATTTCAACAGCATAAAAAACGCCGTACTTGCATACCATATCGGCATGGTGGTGGTAGGTCCCGAAGATCCCCTTGTTAATGGCATACACGATTTTTTCCTCGCCGACCCACAGTTGGCCGGCATTTCAGTGATCGGCCCTGCAAAAAAGGCAGCCATGCTTGAAGGGAGCAAGGATTTTGCCAAGCAGTTCATGATTCGTCACGGTATCCCGACTGCAGCTTATAAAACATTCGACAAAACAACCATCAGCAGCGGTGTTGCGTTTTTAAAGTCCCTCAATCCACCCTACGTGCTCAAGGCCGACGGACTGGCAGCAGGTAAGGGAGTCATCATATGCAAAACCCTTGAGGAGGCCGTCGCTGAATTTACCGGCATGCTTACCGAAGAACGTTTCGGCAAGGCATCTTTAAAGGTGGTGATCGAGGAGTTTCTTTCCGGTATTGAACTCTCGGTCTTTATTATTACCGACGGGAAAAATTACAAAATTCTCCCCGAAGCCAAAGATTACAAAAAAATCGGCGAGGGCGATACCGGTCCCAATACAGGCGGGATGGGATCCGTTTCACCCGTTCCCTTTGCCGGCGACCGATTTATGCAGCTGGTTGAACAGCGGGTGATCAGGCCAACCGTTGATGGCCTGATTGAAGAGGGCATTGACTATAAGGGTTTTATTTTTTTCGGGCTGATCAGGGTAAACGGCGATCCTTTTGTTATCGAATACAACTGCAGGTTGGGCGATCCCGAAACGGAATCGGTGATTCCAAGGGTGCGGAACGACCTTGTGAAATTGTTGCAAGCAGTTGCCGGCGGTTCGCTCGACAAGGAAACCATCTCGGTTGATCCGCAGACAGCCGTCACCGTCATGCTGGTCGCTGCAGGATACCCGGGGACCTATGAAAAGGGAAAAATTATCCTTGGGGGTGATGAAGCCGAAGGAAGTATGATTTTTCATGCCGGGACAAGGATAGAGGAGACCACAGGGGAGACCGTTTCGAATGGCGGACGAGTCATCGCCGTCACTTCGTTAGGGAATACCATGGGAGATGCTCTGCTCCGGTCATATGCGAATGCAGAAAAGGTCTCTTTCGAAGGGAAATATTTCCGACGGGATATCGGATTCGACCTGTTGCCGGAAAACGGATAAATTTTACATCTTACTTTGACTTTTTCAGGTGTTTATACGCTTTTTTAAATCCAGCTTTTTCATTCAGTATCTCGTCATAGGGATTGTGGGGTTATGCCTTTGGATAACCGCCTTTACCGAGCCAGCCGGGATGCCTGCCCCTGAAGGGCCTGTCCCCCTCTATACCCTGATTTACAGCCTCCTTCACAACCTTCCTGTATTGTCATCCCTGCTGGGGTTTTTACTGGTCATGGCCGAAACCTACTGGCTCACCACCATCCTGAGCAACCATGAACTTGTATTAAAAAACTCATCGCTTTCTGCCCTTGTGTTTGTGGTGTTTATGAGCTTCCTGCCCGGGCAGCTTACCCTCAATCCCATAAATATCTCCCTGGGATTTATGATCCTTATCCTCTATCATCTTTTAATATCCTACAACAGGCCCGAACACCTCGACCGCATCTTTGCCGCCGGGTTCTTTACCTCCTTTGCCAGCCTTTTTTACCTGCCATTCCTGCTTTGGTTCGTCTTTGTCATCATCAGCTTCCTGGTTTTCAGGGCCGGGAACTGGCGTGCCTGGATGGCTGCCTTTACAGGTCTTGCCACTCCCTTTCTATACCTGGCCGTATGGTGCTTCTGGCACAATGAACTGGTTGCCCGGGTCAACGAATATGTGATATTTTTCAGCCACATCCTGGTCTATCCAAACCCTTTTCACACCGATTTCTGGATTCTCAGCCTCTTCACACTCTTCCTGGCTTTCTGGGGCATCATCTCGTTTCGAAGCGGCCCCCTTGAAAAGACAGTCGAGATCAGGGCCAAAACAAATATACTGGTCTGGACACTTGTCTTTACGGTGATCTCTTTCGCCTATGCTAGGTCGATCGCAATCTTTCATCCTGCACTGGCCATGCCTGCAATGTCGATGATCATCACTGGGACCCTTACCCGCCTTAAAAAGACACGCATGGCTGAAATGATCCTGCTGCTCTACTTTTTCGCAATCCTGGCGAACAACCTCTATATCCACAACCTGTTTTATCACTGATATTTATGGCACACCAGATGCTTTTAGGCAATTATACCGATGCCTTCCCCGAAGCAGGTTGTGATGAGGCAGGCCGCGGATGCCTGGCCGGACCCGTTTTTGCAGCTGCAGTGATCTTACCTCCCGGTTTCAGGAATGAAATACTGAACGATTCAAAACAGCTGAGCGAAAAACAACGTGACCGGCTTCGCGTTATCATTGAAGAGCAATCACTGGCATGGTCTGTCGGAAGTGTAAATGCAGAAACCATCGACAAGATCAATATTCTGAGTGCCTCCATACTGGCCATGCATATCGCGGTTGGCAAGCTCAGCCTGCAGCCTCAGTTTCTTATTATTGACGGGAACCGCTTCAAGCCTTATCCCGGTATTCCCCACCAGTGCATCGTGAAGGGTGATGAAAAATACCTTTCGATTGCAGCAGCCTCCGTACTCGCAAAAACCCACAGGGATGAATATATGCGGCACATTCACGACGAATACCCTTATTACAACTGGACCAGCAACAAAGGCTACCCGTCAAAACAGCATCGCGATGTCATTCTGGAGTTTGGGATCACCCCCTACCACCGGAAAAGTTTCAGGGTGAAGGGTTGATAACTTCCCCATCCAATTTCGTTTGAAGTTGGCAATTTAATATACCTTTGCGCCGGTTTTTTCCAAGGAAAACCATAAATGAAAAACCTCAGGATCATTCTGATTGCCGTTGCCGCTTTTGTTGCTTTGACAGGATTTTCCTGGCTCAGCTACAATCTCTACCAGAGATTTCACCGGCCTTCCGAATCACCCTTTAATGCCATTCCAGGCAATACGGCACTCATCATTCAGCTTAATAAAGCCGGGAATCTCCTGGATGAACTCAACCGTTCAAACCTCCTGTGGAAGGCGATTTCAAGGTTCCCCGGTATCGATGTGGTCAGGAATGAACTTCAGTTCGTTGATTCTTCCAGCCGGAAGAATGAAAAGATCAGCAAGATATTTCAGCAATACAATGTCCTGATCTCCATCACCCTGAGCGGACGGGCCAATTTCGGCGCGCTCTATCTCACGTCTGTTTCAGGCTCCAATCCCGAAGCCGGTATCTCCGAGTTTATCCAGGAAATCAGCTCGGGGAAGGCAATTATCTCCGAAACCCCATATTATACGACCAGTCTCAGGCGGATCCTCTTTAAAGGAAGCCGGGATGCATTTTATTTCTCCGTTTTAAAGGGCGTGTTCATCGGGAGTTTTCATGCCGATCTCGTAAAAAGAGCCATCGACAGGCTTTCACTCAACACACCGATGGCGGCCTCCTCCGGCTTCAGGAAGGTAGAGGCTTCTGCCGGGAAAAAGGTAGATGCCAATATTTATGTCAACTACAGGTTTTTTTCACTTGTCCTTTCAAAAATGACCAGGGATGACAACCTGCCCGACCTGTTGAAGTTTTCAAACTTCGCCGACTGGAGCGGTTTGGATCTGATTATCAAGAAGGATGAATTGCTTTTCAACGGCGTGACCGTCGCCTCCGACAGCAGCCAGCAGTTTCTCGCCCTTTTCAGCGACCAGAAACCCCAGAAGAAAGAGATTACCGCCATAATCCCCGAAAATGTCCTCTACTTTACCACCTATGGCTGGAGCGATCCTTCCCGTTTCTGCCAGCGTTTCCAGAACCGTACCCCCCATGAAGAACTCTTTACTGCAGAGCAAACTGCAGCCAACACGCTGATCGACCGCTTCCAGCTGAATATCAGTGAATATTTCCTTCCCTGGATCGGAAATGAAGGGTGCCTGTTTACAATGGAAGATCCGAAAGCCCCCGGGAAACTGGCTTTTTCAGCCTTCAGTTCGCGCGACACAATGCAAACAGTGTCGGCGTTGTTTGATCTTGCCGACACCCTTGGCATTAAAGCCGATTCGATGGTTTATGCCGGTCATAAAATTTACCGGATGGAGTTGCCGGCCTTTATTCCCGCATTGTTTGGCGAACTCTTCGGCAAAGTTGATGTGAGGTGCTTTACCTTTCTCAAGGGATTTGTCATCTTTGCCAGGCAGCCTTCCGATCTTGAACAGGTCATCACAGCTGTTTCAGAAAACAACACCATTGCTAAAGACAAAGACTATAAGGATTTCGAGATCAACCTGTCGGAAAAGTCCAATGTTTTTTTCTATTTCAGCACGCAAAATGCCCTCGGGTCATTAAAAGGACTGATGAGCCAGGAGCTTACGGATCAGTTGAACCCGGTTATGGACAGCCTGCGTAACTTCGAATCTGTTGCATTTCAGTTTAGCAATACCGACGGCCAGTTTTACTCAAACATTTTCCTGAGGTACAACCCAAACCGCGGCAAAGAGGGGCCGATGGAATGGCAGGCAAGGCTTGATACGACCATGGCCGGCAGGCCGCAAATCATCACCTTCCCGGGCAGCGACCCGGTAGTGGTGGTTTCCGATGTATCAAACAACCTTTACGTGGTCTCCTCCCAGGGCCATATTGAGTGGAAACAGCATATCATGGGAACCCTGATGGGGGAGATCCTTCCCCTCCGCCTGCCGGGCAGCGATTCACTGTTCCTGCTCTTCAACACCGACACCCATCTTTACATGCTTCACGCCGACGGGCGGTTTGCCGATAAGTTCCCGATGAGGTTTCCGCTTCACGCGACCAACGGCATCACGGTGACCGATTGGGATAACAACCGCGACTACGATATCCTGGTTGCGTTCCAGGATAACCGCATCTACAGTTTCTCCCTGGATGGCACCTCCAGTAGCGGCTGGAAACGTCCGGGGCTAAGGGAGGAAATCGTTGACCCGGTAACCTGTAATACATCTGGTGATAAAACCTATATCATGATTTCGGGGCACACCGGCAACACCCTGATCGTTGACCGGAACGGAGCAGGCAGGATCACCCCCGGCCCCAGGTTCCTGCACGCACCCGGTTCAAAGTTTTATCCCAACAAAACCAATAAAAAAGGAGAATTTCTTACAACCGATCCCGACGGGAAGGTCATTTTCCTGCAACAAAACGGCAAGTCGGCCGAGGTGACGCTCAATCTTTTTTCTCCTGCCCACCGCTTCTTTTACGAGGACATCAACGGTAATGAGAAACGTGAGTTCATTTTTGTCGACCGCAACAAAATCTATTATTACAACAACAACTTCAAACTGATCTATTCCTATATGTTCCGACATGTCATCTCCACCCCCCCGTTCCTGCTCCACGGCCGCGACGGGAAGGTGATGGTCGGTTTTGTGATGCCGGAAACCAACGAGTTGTTCCTGTTCGACCAGAATGGTTACCGCGAACTCGAATCCGGTATCCGTGGCAACACGCCGTTTGATATTGGTTGTCTTGAACCGGCAAACAGGACCAGCCTTGTGGTGGGAGCCGGGAAATACCTGAAAAGTTACCGTTTAACGAAGCCGGATTAGCTCACCCGAAGCAGGTTCCATCCCCCTCTGCAGGTGATTCCTTTTATAAAGCATCCTGAGTTTAATGCCATACCCTTGTGAAACCTGGTAAAGAGTCTCCCCTTTGGCCATCAGGTGGGTTGTGTTAACTGCCTTCCTTCGCTTCGGCTGCAGGTAGATGATCTGCCCCGGTACCAGGTGGCTGCTGGTCAGGTCATTATACCTCAACAGTTTTCTCTCGGGAATATTAAATTTTTTACTTAGATATGCCAGGTCGTCACCTTTCCTGGCAACCACCAGCCTGAGGTCGTTGTTTGTAAAAACCAGGTGCCTGTCGGCGGTTATTTCAATCAGGGTGAACCGGGAAACCCAGCTGTTGCTGCTGCTGTTTCCGGCCGGCTCATCCCCGGAGTGATTAAGTGAATCTACATACGAAACCCCGTAATCACCCCGGTCAAGATTGTACAACCTGAATGTCTCGATTGTTTTTATCAGTTTATCGGCATAAGCGGGATTCGTCGCATAACCTGTTTTTTTTAAGCCCAGCGCCCATCCCTTGTAATCGGTCACCTTTAATTCGAACAGGGGCCGGTATCGGTCGCGCGATACGAGGAAGGAAGAGTGGTCACGGAACGACTCCTGTGCCGAATTGTATTTCCTGAAACATTCATTGGGTTTGTCATCATCCTTGTAAATGGTTGACCCGTTCCATTCCTTGTGGCACTTAATCCCGAAATGGTTGTTTGCCTCCCTGGCCAGGGTGCTCTGACCGGCATTCGACTCCAGGATTCCCTGCGCCATGGTGATGCTTGCAGGAATGTGCGCCGTGATCATCTCTTTTACGGCAATTTCCCTGTACTGGCAGATATAACGGAGAACCATCGACTTATAATCCGTCTGTTGTGCAAGTGACTGGCCGGGTAGTACGAGGACAACCATCAAAAACCCGAATAACCGGGAGATACAATCGATCCGGGATCGTTTCTGCATGAAACAAATGTTGATTTAGCTATTTAAACACGACAAATCCGTCACTTTATTGCCTTACCAGTTCACGGAACCTCTTGCCGCGTTCCTCGAAATTCTTAAACTCATCATAGCTTGCTGCCGCCGGAGAGAGCAGGCAGGCATAACCTGCGCGGGTTTCCCTGAAGGCAATTTCACGAAAATCATCAAATCTGCTGATATAAAAAAGTTTCTTCCCATGAAGGTTTTTGTATTCCAGGAGTTCGCCGATGCGTTTGCCGGCGGCACCCACCAGAATCAGGTTGCGGACTACTGAATTACTTAAAAAATCTGCCATTCCCGAATATTCTATTCCCCGGTCAAACCCGCCGGCAATGAGGGTGTCAACATTCGGCACCGCTTTTACTGCCTCCATGGCAGCTTCAGGAATCGTGGCAATCGAATCGTTGTAAAAATGTATTTTCTGAAACTCACCGACATATTCCAGCCTGTGTTCTAGTCCGCGGAAGGTTGCAATGCCATCTTCGATGGAGTCGTTGTCAATACCTGAAATCATGGCAACATTCATGGCTGCCAGGATATTTTTCAGGTTATGTTCTCCCCTGAGGAAACGGTCCTGGTGAATCCTCCACACCGGTACATCCCTTGATCCGTCGGAGAAATACAATGCACCGTCGCGGATAAAACCTCCTGGCCGGGGTTCCGCGATAACCGAAAACGGGTAGCCCCTGCGGGCGGCCGAATAGGGCTGTACATGTCCTGCCACAAGTTCATCATCAGCATTCCAGACAAGGTAATCGCCCTGCTGCTGGTATTTTGTAATATTCATCTTGGCTAGCTGGTAATCCCCATAACTCCTGTAGGCGTCCAGATGTTCCTGGAAGAGATTGAGCAGGACCGATATGTGCGGGGCAACCGTGATAAACTCCAGCTGGTGGGACGACAGTTCAAAAACGATTTTTGTTCCGGGCCCGATCAGGTCGGTAAAATGGAATACCGGGTTGCCGATGTTGCCTGCCAGAACGACACCCTTCCCGGCTGTTTTCAGGATATGGCAGATCAGGCTGGAAGTTGTGCTTTTACCCTTGGTCCCGGTAACACCAATAACCTGGCCCGAATAGCGCTGCAGGAAAAGATCGGTCTGAGAGGTGATCCTGCCAGCGGAAACTGAGTGTTCAGCATGCCCGCCGGGTGAGATAATTTGCCATACGGGGATGCCTGGCGACCTGAAAATGAAATCAAACCGTGATAGTTTCAACAGGTAATCCGGCCCGGTAATAAGTTCAAGATGCCTGTCAAATTGAATCAGCGGGTTTTCACTAATCCCTTCATTTGAATCAGCGATGGCCAGCTGCTGTTCGGGCAACGCTTTCCGCAACAGGCCGTAACTCGCCTGCCCCTCCCTGCCGAATCCCAGCAAAACAACCGACCTCCCCCTGAACCGCTCTCTTAAAAAATCAATCATATTTCGCTATTTCGCTATTTCTCCAAATAACACACTACTGATAATCTCAAATAGTCCGGGTTCAAGGTAATGATCCCCATCCAGTCTGAACAGCTCAGTGGCAAAATCAACCTGCATGTATGACAGGCAGGTTTGGGATTCCAGGTACCCCGCAAGGAGATCAGGTAAAACGTTGTCGTCGCGTTGACGGATGGTCTCGCAAAGCGCGAGGTTCACCTCGCGGATGGTTCCGACACAATCAAAGGGCTTTTCTTCTGCTATGCCTGCAAGCTGGTCAAACAAGGGTTTAAGTGAACCGTCGGCCAGCAGGTTTTTTCCGAAAACGGCAACCAGGTCATCCTGTGCAAGAAAGGGTGACAGCATGATATAGGTAAACAGGCATTTTGCACACTTGCCGCACCATGTATCGGTTTTGCTTCCTGCATTGCAGCTTTTAAAAACCGGGTGATATCTTTTATATCTTGAAAACAGGGAGGCTATCTGAAGTTCATTGAGCGGGCGCAGGAAACTGAAATAGTTGAGATCTTCGCTGATCCACCTTCTGACATAATCGCGGAAATCGGTTTCAAACTGAAACGACTTGGAATACTGGTGGTTGATCTCCGTTCCATCGATGGTGGCCTCACTGGCACTCGATTCATTCGACAGGGCTATGTTGCGGCGACCTGACAAAATGGCTGCAAGCAATGTAACGAAGGCCAGGAGTGCCGAAAAGGGAGTATGGCCGTTTAAAAAACCCAGGTCGTTCAACCGGAGTAACTGGGGGTCGATTGTCCTTCGGATTTCGAAGAACTCTCCGGGTAAAAACCCATTGGCAACGATGGTTTGTACACTGGCCCCCCTTGGATTCATTATCAGGGGAAGCGACCCGGCTGCCGAACCGAGCAGTTCGAGCGTCACCGCCGAGTCTTTGCCACCCCCGACCGGGATGAGGCTGCAATTGTCCAGGATTAAATTTTCCCGTTGAAGGAGAAGCTCTGAATCAACCTCTATTTGCATAAAATCGTCGACGGTGGCAGGAATCGAATTAAGGTAAAAGAACTCTCCAAGACCGCGGTAATATTGCGTTTTCCACCATGAAACCTGTTCCGGGTGCAGGCTGAACGGGCGGATAACCAACCTCGGCGGACAGGCAGCTTTCCAATAGCTGATGAGTTCTATCATCCCGATGTTGAACACGATATTGTCAAGATGGCCGGCAACGGCTTCATCGGGAAGGAAGAAGGATTTCCGCGGTATAAAAAGAGTTGGCGAAAACCGGTATTGATCTGCCAGGTTAAAGGTAAAGCTTACCTCCAGCCCTGAAGGTTTCAGCGCATACTCCTGTTTCTCATAGATGAAAAAGGGAAATTGCTCCCGTAATTGAATATATTTATCAGCTCTGCTTGACCTGGCCATGAATTGGTATTATATTTGTGATGGGTAGCACAACGCAAAAATACTAAATTTGCAGGAACACCATGGAAAAACCACGCATCAAACCCAAACAGGGAATCATCCTGATCTCTGAGCCTTCGCTGCGCGATTTCTACTTTCGTCAGTCGGTAGTGCTGCTTGCCGAACACAATGATGAAGGCACCTTTGGCGTCATCATCAACAAACCCATCGAGGCCCGGCTGAAGGATATTGTTAAAGGATTTCCTCCCTACAATCTGCCGGTGTTTCTTGGCGGGCCCGTTAAAACCGACAGCATTTTTTACATTCACACCCACAGTGAAGTCGACCAGTGTGTCCCTATCATGCAGGGATTATACTGGGGAGGCGACCTTGATGTTATTAAGGCCATGATGAAACGGAAAGAAATCCTGCCGTCCGAAATCCGCTTCTTCGTGGGTTATTCAGGCTGGTCGCCGAGGCAGCTTGACCAGGAACTCAATGAGAAATCGTGGGTGCTTTCACAAACAACCGTCGGGGAGGTGATCAACGACCATCCTGAAAAACTCTGGAGCGACTATCTTAAGAGCATGGGGCAGGATTACGCCATCTGGGCCAACTTTCCTGCCGACCCTACTTTCAACTGATCCGGTTTCAATAAAAATCCTAATTTTACACCCGGATAACTGATCCTGCAGGATTCAGCGCCATCGTTATGTATGAAAAGATCCGATATTGTAGTTTTAGGGGCCATCCTGTTGGTTTTGCTTCCCTTTTTTCTTTTTCCCCCCGCCTTATCCGCCTACAAGGAATTTAACGGGTTGCACGGCTATGCCATGAGCTTCCTGAAGTTCTCCATCCTGGCCACATTCGGAGAATCGCTTGGCCTGAGGATTCGTACAGGCAGGTACCTTAAACCCGGGTTTGGCGCTATCCCCCGCGCCATTGTCTGGGGTTTCCTGGGAGTTGTTATCAAAACCGGCTTTGTGATATTCGGGGAGGGGGCACCCGTTGTGCTCAAAACCTTAGGGGTTGTTTTTCCGGTCGCAAACCCTGCGGATATCCTAAGGCTGCCGGGGTTCACCATGCTGAAGTTTCTTACGGCCTTCAGTGTAAGTGTTACCATGAACCTCCTATTTGCACCTGTATTCATGGCCTTTCACCGCATCACCGATATGCATATCGCCGCCACATCGGGAACACTGAAAGGATTTTTCACCCCGATTCCGGTTGGGAGATATGTTCAGCAGGGCGACTGGTACACCTTCTGGAATTTCGTCCTTAAAAAGACAATTCCCTTTTTCTGGATTCCTGCCCAAACCATCACCTTTCTGCTCCCCGAGGATTACCGTATCCTTGTCGCGGCGGTTTACAGCGTTATCCTCGGCATCCTGCTTTCACTCGCGGCCCTGAAACAAAAAACCTGATTGCAGGGGAAAGCTCAGCCATATAAAATCATCCGATTATATATAACCATATCGGATTTTTTTATATTTTTATGATTCCCTAATCGGAACTTGCCATGGGAAAAGGAATGCTTTTTTCCGTCATTCTGCTGTTATGCTTTCCTATATCGGTCCTTCCTGAAGGAACACGGCAGATTGCTCCGTTCTCCGCCGCTGCAGGCCAGCTCTGCATTGACAAGTCGCGCAATGATTTTGGTTTTTTTGACGCTGCCCCCGAGTTCAGGATAAATATCTATATCGCCGATTTGGGTGAGAAAATCAACTTCGGACTGGGAGCGATAAACTTCATCGACACCTCCGATGTAAAATACAGGATTAAAGACCCATCCGGCAACATTGTAATGGGACCCAACCCGGTTCCATTGTCGGGACAACAGGGATTCATCTCCACTTACGACCAGGCAATCGCCGGCCCCCTGCCCCTCTCCGGAGGGTACGATCCAATCCAGTATACTCCTGTAACAACCGGCAATTATATTATCGAATTTTCATACCCTCCCGACTCCCTTGGCCGGTATTCGGAGAATGCCAGGATAATGTTCGAATTCTTCGACATATCGGTCGTGGACAATACCGGCAAACAACTCACAGGAAGGGTCTGGTCAAAAGCATGGCAGTTTAATTGCGGAAATGTCCAGGCTCCCCCCACCGACAACCGCTTCTGGGGGACCATGTTCATCCTGTCTGACGACAGCATCGTGACCAGTGTAAACTGCAACGGGTTTGTCGGAGGCACCTTCTCGATTTCAAGCAATAAAACCGGCTGTTCCACAACAGGAAATATCGCTTCAGACAGGCAATCACGCACCGGATTTCACACCTATCCCCAGTACAAGGTATTTCTCGCCGATCCCGACAGCCTGATCTTCCCGACCGGGAAGGCACAACCCGGCATCATCATGCCTATTACCACGACAACCGATTGTGCCACGGGTTCGGTGGATTTTGGAGTAAAGGTCGACCAGGACGGAATCGTGGAACTCCTGGTGGAGGTCAATCCCAATCCCGGCACCGACCCCCAGGATGTAAAACTGACTGCCAATGTCTATGCGAATCCAGGCGGCAACGGATTCAACATCATTCACTGGAGCGGAAAAGACGGCAGGGGAAATCCGGTACATAACGGGAAGGTCCTTTCAGCGAGCGTCAGGTTCATTCATGGCATCACCCATTTACCGATTTACGATATAGAATATAACGACAATGGATATATCGTTAAGGTAATCAGGCCTCCCGGCCCCAGCCCTTCGATTTACTGGGACGACAGCCTGCTTCCCGTCTGGGGAACAGTAAACCTCACCGGGTGCACCGACATCTATGGATGTCACTTGTGGAGTATTGAAATAGGCGACACCAACACCATCAACTCCTGGTGGTATGTGGCCAGTGCAACGGCACCTACGGTCTCCTTCACCGTAAAGCGGGCCCCACTTGCCCCCGGGACGATCAGCGGCGACCCGACAATCTGCAAAGGGATTTCCATTTCTGAATACCACGTTGTACCTGATTCCAACGCAACTTCATATATCTGGTCCTATACCGGGGCAGGTGCCTCGGTTACTCCAAACGGCGCATCGGTCAGCCTTGGTTTTGCCGACACCGCCTCATCAGGAACACTGACCGTCAGGGGCTTCAACACCGCATGCGGAGCCGGCCCGGCCTCCTTTTTACCCGTAACGGTTCTTCCGCTTCCCGTGGTAATCGTAGGTGCATTTGATTCGATATGCTACAACGCTCCCCCTATACACCTTTCCGGCGGATCTCCCGCAGGGGGAGAATACATCCTGGAAGGGTCCAAACTCAGCGAGCTTGACCCGGCGACTCACAGTCCCGGCATCCACGGTATCATATACCGCTATACCGATGTTAACGGGTGTACCGGCAGTGACACATCCGCCATTTTTATTAAAAGCGGGAACGAATGTGAAATTGTCATCTGGGTACCCAACGCCTTTACCCCGGATGGCGATGGGGTCAACGACGTTTTTCGCCCTTATTCGCTCAACGTAAGACAATTCAGCATGAAAATTTTCAACCGGATGGGCCAGTTACTCTTCTCTTCCGGCGAGATTTCTGAAGGGTGGGACGGTACCTGGGGAGGGCAGCAATGCCCACAGGGAAATTATGCCTATCTGATTGTTTATGAATCGTCGGCAAACCCGCCGGAATTTAAAACGCTCTCCGGTATCATAACACTGGTTAAGTAATCCGGGGTATTTTCGCCGCCCGGTACACAAAAAGGAAATATTCTCTGCAATTGACCGATAAGCGTTGGATTATTGTAAATAATTATTCAATTTTGCTGACTGTTATAATTTTATCAAGATTAAAAATACAAGTCCCTTTATGAAAGATACTCCCATTAATTACGAAGTGGTTTACCGCCATATCCAGGAAAGCAAAATCCGTAATATCGGGCAGGCCACCATCCGGGAAATCAAACGATTGATCAATGGTATTGAAACCGAGACCGGGGAAAAGTTTATCCGCATGGAGATGGGAGTACCGGGCCTCCCGGCTACAGAGATCGGGGTGCAGGCCGAAATTGAAGCATTGCAGAAAGGGGTTGCGGCTATCTATCCCGACATTGAAGGGACACCTGTCCTGAAAAAGGAGGCCGCGCGCTTTGTCAA
>JBAXFZ010000028.1:0-18353 GCA_037139685.1 Bacteroidota bacterium | reverse complement strand
GGGTTACGATCTCCCACGGGCTGAAGAAGTATCTTCCGGTTACTTTCATCCCCGTGAGGAGTGATTTCACTGCATGGAAGATCTCGGTAAAGTATGTGAAAATGCTGTTCATAGTTTTCTAAAAATGCCAACCCATTAATACAACAAATGCCATGATAAGGATATTGACCAGGTTGATGGGCAACAGGTATTTCCATTCCAGGGTCAGAAGCTGGTCGATCCTCAACCGCGGAAAGGTCCATTTGAACCACATCATAATCCAGATGACAAAGAAGGTTTTCCCGATGTACCAGACAAACGGGGGGATGAAATCCATGATATGGTTGAACCCGGCCCAGCCGCCCATATGGAAGGGCATCCAGCCGCCGAGGAATACGGTAGCTGCGATGGAGGCCACGATAAACATGTTCATATATTCCGCCAGGAAGAAAAAGGCAAACTTGATCCCCGAATATTCGGTATGGAAGCCGGCCGTAAGTTCCGATTCGGCTTCTGCAAGGTCAAAGGGACCCCTGTTCGTCTCGGCGGTACTGGATATAAGGAAGATGATAAAGGCGATAAAGGCGGGGATGTGGCCCTTGAATATGAACCAGCCGTTGGCCTGTCCCTCGATGATCTGGGAAAACTGCATGGTGCCGGCCAGGATAACGATTGTCACGAGGGATAGCCCTACTGAGAGTTCGTAGCTGATGATCTGGGCCCCGGAGCGCATGGCGCCGATAAGCGAATATTTGTTGTTGCTCGACCAGCCGGCAAGCAGGATGCCCACGACACCCAGCGACGACACGGCGATCACGTAAAGGATGCCGATGTCAAAATCGATCGCGTGAAGTCCCTTGGCAAACGGGATGGCCGCAATGGCCATGAAGGAGGCGATGATGATGATGAAGGGGGCCAGGTTGAACAGCAGCTGATCGGCGTTTTTAATATGGATCAGCTCTTTCAGCATCAGCTTGACAAAGTCGGCGATGGTCTGGAAAAACCCATAGGGGCCTACCCTGTTCGGCCCGACGCGGTTTTGCATAAATGCACAAACCTTGCGCTCTGCATAGACCAGGAACAACCCGACCAGTGCATAAAACAGCAGGATGGCCAACCCAATGATGGTCATTTCAATGGCAACAGCCCAGAAACCTGACATGTGGGCGCGCAGGAACTGGTCGATCCATTGGTTAAATGAGGTGAAGTCGTAAATGCTGAAGTTCATGGATTCGTTTTATTATCTGTCAATATCGGGAATAACATAGTCAAGTGATCCGCCAATGGCGACCAGGTCGGCGATCTTCACCCCGCGGCTCATGTGATCGAGGGCGCTGAGGTTGGAGAAGTTGGGTGAGCGGAATTTCATGCGGTAAGGGGTCTTGTTGCCATCGCTGATGCAATAGACGCCCAGTTCCCCGCGGGCAGCTTCCACCCGCTGGTAATACTCGCCCGCCGGCAGTTTGATCACGGCTTTCATCTTGGCCGTGTAATCGCCTTCCGGAATGTTGTCGATAAGCTGTTCGATGATCTTCATCGATTCACGCATCTCGTGCATCCTCATCATATAGCGGGTGAAGGTGTCCCCCTCGGTTCCCAGGATCTCCTTGAAATCGGCTTTTTCATAAACCCCGTACGGGTGGTGCTTGCGTACATCGCAGGCAAAGCCTGAGGCGCGTCCCGAAGGACCGGTCACGCCGTAGCTGATGGCATCTTCCTTCGACAGGATGCCTACACCCTTTGTACGCTCCTGCATGATGATGTTGCCGGTAAGGATATCATCATAATCCTTGATCTTCCTGCGGAAATATTTGATGAAGGCCTTTACGTTCTTCTGGAAATCGGGATGGATATCCATCATCAGTCCGCCGGGAGTGTAATAGCTGTGCAGCAGGCGTGAGCCGAACGACTCCTCGAAGATATCGAGGATCTTCTCGCGGTCGCGCAGGCCGTAAAAGTAACAGGTAAGCCCGCCCATGTCCATGCCGAAACTGCACCACCACAGCTGGTGGGAGGCAATCCGGTTGAGTTCATCGACGATGGTGCGGATATATTTTACGCGTTCGGGAACCTCGACCTCGAGCGCCTTTTCAACCAGCAGGCAAACGGCGTGGTTGTTGATGTGTGCCGAAAGGTAGTCCATCCGGTCGGTCAGATGGATGATCTGGGGATAGGTATCCTTTTCACACATCTTTTCGATACCCCGGTGAATGTAGCCGCAATGAGGTTTAAGGCTTCTCACGATTTCTCCCTTCAGGGAAACGACAAGCCGGAGGACCCCGTGGGTGGAGGGGTGCTGGGGGCCCATATTGATATGGTATTCCTCCTCCTCGATATTCTTGACAGGCAGGTTGATTACTTCTTTCATACCTTAAAGTTCTACGATGTTAACTTCATCCGTATAATCCTTACGCAGGGGGTGGCCGATCCAGCCCTCTTCCAGGAAGAACCTGCGCAAATCGGGATGGTTGGTGAATCTGATGCCCATCAGGTCGTAAACCTCCCTTTCGTGAAGTTCGGCCGTGCGCCAGATATCGCATACCGTATCCAGGGCGCCGTTTTCACGATCGGCGGTGCGCGCCTGGAGTACCAGCTGGTGGCCGTGTACAGTCGACTCCAGGTGATAGACCACTTCGAGGTATTTCACCATGTCGACCCCGGAGAGACAAAAGAGGTAATCAAATGCAAGGTCAGCCTCTGTTTTTAAAGCAACTGCCAGTTCGTGCATTTTTACCGGCGGGACGACGAAGGTCAGGAATTGTTTGTTTTCCTGGAATTCTGCGTCCGGAACCAGGCTCAGAATCCGCTCCTTCAATACTGCGTTATCCATCTTTGGAAAATATCTAAATTAATTCTGTGGTTTTTCTGGGATTCGTCAGGGGGGATTCCAGTTTGATTTTACGCTGGAGCTGCATCACGCCGTAAAGCAATGATTCGGGACGCGGAGGGCAGCCGGGGATATAGACATCGACCGGGATCACATGGTCGACGCCGCGGATCACATGGTAGGTGTTGTAAAAGAAGGGTCCGCCGGAAACGGCGCAGGCACCCATGGCAATCACATATTTGGGGTCCGACATCTGGTCGTATAAACGTTTCAGTACAGGGGCCATCTTATTGACGATGGTGCCTGCAACCACGATAACGTCGGCCTGGCGGGGGGAAGCACGGTAGACTTCGATGCCGAAGCGGGAGAAGTCGTGGCGCGAGGCCCCGGTGGCCATCATTTCGATACCGCAGCAGCTGGTGGCAAAGGTGAGGGGCCAGATCGAATTTGAGCGGCCCCAGTCCATGATTGCATCGAGCGTGGTGAACAGCACATTGCCACCCGATTGTTTGAAAAGGTCGAGGGTTTCGTTATCACGAAAATCAGCCTCTTTCATATTTTTTATTCCCATTTCAGCGCTCCTTTCTTCCAGGCATACAGCAGGCCCAGGCCAAGTACAAAAAAGAAAATGACGATTTCAACAAAGGCAACCATTCCCATCTCCTTCATCACTACGGCCCAGGGGAAGATGAAGACACTTTCAACGTCGAATACAAGGAAGATGATGGCAAAAAGATAATAACCGACGTTAAACTGCAACCAGGTCAACCCTTCGGAGGGGATCCCGCATTCATAGGCTTCCGACTTCTGGAAATTGGTGGAATTGGGAGCCACGAAGTGGGCGAAAACAAGGGCGAACCCCACCAGGAATGCCCCCACAATGAAGAAGAGAATCAGGCTTTCAGCGCTCATAATGTGAATCAGTTAACAGATGTGGACGGCAAAGTTAAAAATTAATATGAGATAACCTAACAGGATAGAGGACACAACAATATAAAAACTGATGTTAGTTGTTTGATAATGTGATTTCTAAGAAACAGGGGCTGAAAAATGTCAAAGATTGGGTTGATATTTGTCAATGAATGCAAACAATGCAGGCAATGCAAACAATGCAAACAATGCAGGCAATGCAGGCAATGCAAACAATGAAGGAATTGCAGGCAATGCAAACAATGCAGGCAATGAAGGAATTGCAGGCAATGAGGGAATTGCAGGGAGGGGACAGGGGCTGGCGGTGGCTGCAATTGACAGTTACCGGTTCAGCCTGATAAATTTGCGGGTGATGTACTGGCCATCTCCCCGGATGGCCAGGCCGTAGATTCCGGCAGGAAAGGCGGCAAGGTCGATATCCAGTGATCGGGTTCCGGCATGAATCAGTTTCCTGCAGCGGATCTTTCCGTAAACATCGTTGATTTCCAGTTCAGAGTCACGGGTGAAGGGTGGGTTAATGTTTAATGTGACCAGGCTGGCAGACGGGTTGGGATAAAGCACGGTTCTTCGGATTTCATGATCCACTACTCCCTGGGGAAAAACCAAAATTGTATCACATGCTTCGGAGGTGCCGCAGGTATCCGAAACCTGCAGGCAGACCCTGTAGGATCCGTTGGCTGCATATGTGTGCTCCGGGTCCCGGACAGGGGAGGTTGTCCCGTCGCCGAAATCCCAGTGCCATTTTATGGCGGAAGAGGAGTGATCCTGGAAATTGACAACAGAATCCCGGGTTACGAGGTATCCGAATTTTGCCAGCGGGAGGGGGCAATCAAGCCCCGAAATACTTCGGGTCAATGAATAAATATAGATGTTTGCGGGATAATTCGGGTTGGGAATTCCTGCAACACCGCCTGCCAGTATCTTCCCGCCATGCTGGATGGCCAGTGCATAAACCTGTTCAGAAAAACTGGTCGGATCTATACGCGTAGTCTGGTAACCGTTGGTTCCGAATGTGGGATCGATCGCCCCGGAAGCTGCCAGGCGGACAAGCCGAAAACCGCCCACACCGGCAACAATCTTGTCATCCCATTGTGAAACCGCGCCATGGGTGCCCGGTTCCGGAAGTTCAACCCGGCCGCCGCTCCCAAAGGTGGTATCGGGAAACCCGCCGGCGGTAAAGCGTATCAGGAACCCATGGCCACCGCTTCCCCTGCAGCTTAAAACCGTTTTCCCTCCCCCGTTGAAAAAGAAGGAATTGCCGTGAAAGTCCGATTCGGAGGCCACGCCCGTATCGAGGTACTTCCCGTTTACAGCGAACGAGCTGTCGGGAGAACCGTTGCCCTTAAGGCGCATGATCCCTGCATGCGAGCCGCCCTGGTCAACGGCATTGGCTGCAATGAGGATTTTCCCGTCGGCAAGCAGGAGCATTTTCGGGCAGGCATGGTTCCCACTTCCCATTGCTGCTAGCACCTGGCCGTTGTTTCCGAAGGTGACGTCCCGGTTTCCTTGCGGGGTGGCCCGGCAGACGACGATCTTGTCGACGCCCCCTACCCTCCCGGTTCCGGCAACAAGAATCTTTTTATCGGGCTGGATCACGACCGAGGTGTACACCCGGTAAACAGGTTCATCAGAATCAACAATTTTCCCGCCGTTGGCAAATGAGGGGTCGGGCCAACCGCCGGCTGTAAGCCGGACCACGGCGGCATGCCATTCTTCGGGATACCAGTTGTACATGTATGCGCCGGCCGCGACAATCCTGCCGTCATCCTGCAATTTCATGTCGTAAACCTCCGTCGTCTGCGTCATGTTCAGCCCGTGAACGAAGCCGCCGCTACCGAAGGTCGAATCGGGATGCCCGTCGGCTTTATACCTGCTTATATAAAAATCGTAACAGGAAGCCCCAACTATCCTGTTGTCGGGCTGGACAACCAGTTGGGTAAATCCGCCGTCGTTCAGGTGAATCCTGACAATGCCGTGTTGGCCAAAAGTGGTGTCGCAAAGGCCCGCCTGAGTATACCCTGCTTCGGGAAGGCAAGCCCCCAATGTCGCCACCAAAAGAAATGCTATTGTTTTCATCCTTATGGTTTTTAATCGCTTTTAATATCAATCCATTTGTCAGCAACCTTATCCTCCCCATAAAAATAACCACCTGTGAATCCTTAACAAAAATCTCAGCGAAGGGTGTGGGATTTTTTTCACCCCGGTTAATTTAGCTTCCCGGGATCAAAACCAACCCTTATTTTTCCTTCAAACCGGAACCAGGCCTTTACCGCTTCAGGCGTGATGAGGATCCGGTCGGGATCGAGCCTGTCGACTTCGCCTTTGATCCGGAAATAGCTCAGCGACTGGTTTTGCTGCAGGTATGCATTCAGCTCCCTGCGCGCGTCCTGCAGGCGATCCCCAACCGGGTAAACAAGGTTCGAGGACAATTTCTGAACCAGCCCCGAGTGAAACATCCAGGAGGCTGTTTTTATCAGCGCATTCCGCGTGGAAACCTGGAAATCGAGGTTTGACAGGACGATTGACCTGGTTTCGCCATCAAAAACGGGGATGCCCGACAGGTAGATGGTCCCCTTGACGCTTCCCTCCACGACCAGGGCTACGATCAGGTTCTCTCCCTGGCCATAGACGGAGATGCCGAGAACTGTTATTTTATAGTTCCGGTAACTGAAAACATAGCCAGTAAATAATTTTTTCGCCATTTCGTTGATCCTGGAAAAAGGCATATCCATCGACAGGCTGATGCTGAAATTATCGGGAATGGAGCTGGTGATCTTCAAGGGTGGCAGCGTGGGATCAACCGGGTATCCCGGTTCCGTCCCGAAAAACAGCTGGACCAGGGCCTTCAGGCTCACGGGATGGACGATGGCAGAGGCTGCTGCCCTGATGGGCACGGTGCTGATCTCTGCCGGGACAATTTTCAGCCACAGCGAATTTTCGGGCGAAACCAGGATCGGCTTCTGCATCTTAACCCACGCATCCGTCATCACCGGCCTCAGGTTTAACGATTCCCTGATTCCAAGGTCAATTTCGCGGGTGATCACCGGCATATTCGACTTTACCAGAAGATCCGAGATAAAGGGCAGCGGGATCTCCATCAGGCCGACCAGCACCCTGGGGTAGCTGATCCATTCAAAGCCATCCGACTGGGTGATCGTATTGATGCTCCAGTCCTTGTTAAGGCTCAGGGTGGTTTTAAATTTCAGGGCCACCTCCGCATTGGCATCCTGCGTGGTTGAATAGCTATACCCCAGCAACCCGGCCGAAAACCGCTTTCTGAGCCAAACCTTAAGCGGTACCCGGTAGGTAACCTGGTTCCCGTCCATACCGATGGTGATGCTGTCGCTTTTGACAACCTGCAGCTTCAGGTTGTCGCGGCCATGATCCTCGAAACTGGTGTCGGAATAGATCATCCCGCTGAGCTCGCGGTTTATCAGCTTTTTCAGGGTTTTCACATCCGTTTCAAAAGGGATGTTGATGTACGAGTACCGGGGAGTGAACGAACCCGTGCTGTATTCCTCGTGAGGCTTTTCGGTTTTCAGGACCCGGCACCCGCCGGAAAACAGCAATACGGCTACCAGGGCCTGGAGGATAGCCAGGGTTTTGCCACCGGAAAAAGTTGCATGGAAATTCGGACAGGCATTGGCAATTCGGAAGGAGTTCATTCTTGGAAAATTACCGGGAAAGTTTCCGCTAAAATAAGAAAGATATCCGAACCCTGATTGCGCCTTGTCCCAAAACGTAGCAGCCGGGGTTGTCAATCTTTGAAAGGAACAGGCATAAGCATTCAGTGAATTTTTTACTATCTTTATTCACTGAAAGTGACACTGCAAACCTGGCAACCTGCACCATGACTCCTTCATTATCTGTTTATTACTTCTCCGGCACCGGCAATGCCCGCAACGTGGCCCGCTGGTTTGCCGAAACGGCACAGGCACGCGGTATCGCGCCTGAAACAATTGATATTTCGAAGATCGACAGGAAGAAGATCGACCCGCCGCTACCGGGTTCTCTCGTGGGTTTCATCTCCCCCACCCACGGTTTCAACTATCCCCCCGCGATGATGTACTTCATCTTCCGCTTCCCGCGATCGAAAGGAAACCGCGCCTTCGTGATGAATACCCGGGCCGGGCTGAAACTTTCAAAATGGTTTGTCCCTGGCCTGAGCGGGGTTGCCCTGTGGCTTGCGGCACTGGTGCTCCTTTTAAAGGGATACACGGTCGTGGGGATGCGGTCGGTAGACCTGCCCTCCAACTGGATCTCCTTCCACCCCGGGGTGAAGGAAAAGGTGGTTGAATCGATCTACGCCCATTGCAAAGGAATCACCACTGCCTTTGCCGAAAAGATCCTCAGCGGGAAAAGGGTGTATACCGCTTTCCGCGATATCATCCAGGATTTGCTGGTATCACCGGTGACCGTCGGCTATTTTTTCGTAGGGCGCTTCATCCTGGCGAAATCATTTTATGCCACCGATGCCTGCGACAATTGCGACCTTTGCATCAGCAACTGCCCCGTAAAGGCGATCCTCAGGGTCGACGGCCGCCCCTTTTGGTCGTACCGGTGCGAAAGCTGCATGCGATGCATGAACGACTGCCCGAAAAGAGCTATAGAAACTTCCCACGGCTACATCATCGGCATCATGTGCCTTCTCAACATCTGGATCATGTCATGGTTCTGGCAGTTTGCAGGGCGCTTCATCACCATCCCGGCCGGAAACGGGTGGGTGGATGTGCTTATCACTATCGCCAGGTGGGGGCTTACTTTCGTGGTTATTGTCGTCTCCTACCGGCTTTATCATTATTTGCTAAGAATCCCCGTTGTCCGGCAACTTTTTTACTATACATCCGTTACAAGATATAAGTTCTGGCGCCGTTACAAGCCATCACAAAAAATGATATCCCGGTTACCATGAAAGATCCCCTGATTGACCAGTACATCGAAGCGTCGGCCGATTTTGCCAGGCCCATACTCAACCATCTCAGGATGCTCGTTCACCAGGTATGTCCGGAAGCCGAGGAGAAGCTGAAATGGGGATTTCCCCACTTTGACTACAAGGGCGTGTATACCAGCATGGCCGGGTTTAAGGAGCATTGCGCCTTTAATTTCTGGAAGGCAAGGCTGATGACCGACCCGTACGGACTGCTCGGGGAAAAAGAGGAAAAGGCCATGGGCCATTTCGGAAGGATCAGGTCGCTGGCCGACCTTCCCGCAGATGAGATTTTGCTGGACTACCTGCTCCAGGCTAAATCGCTGAACGACCAGGGGATGAAGATCACACCTAAAAAACCAACGGACAGGGAGAAACAAGAACTGGAGGTGCCGGATGACCTGCTGCTTGCCCTCGGAAACAGCCCGAAGGCACAGGAGACCTTTGAAAAGTTCGCATACTCCAAACGAAAGGAGTACATCATGTGGATCAATGAGGCAAAAACCGTTTCCACGCGCGAAAAGCGGATTGACACCGCCATTGAGTGGATGGCGGAGGGGAGGGAGAGGAACTGGAAGTACAAATGAATGCAGGTAATGCAGGCAATGCAGGCAATGCAAACAATGAAGGGAAATGAGCGCAATGAGAATTGACACATTAATTGAACACTCCCTGGGGAAAGGTGTGGAAGGGTCCTGTTTTTGCAAAATTTCACACTGGACGATTGGCTGCTTTCAGTATCGAGAATAAAATTTTGCTGACTTCCTCGCATTTTTCAACTGCAGTTGTGGATTTTTCAGGGGGAAGATAACTCGTTGAAATTAAATGTTTCAGCCGGAATTCTGTCTCCCTTGATTCCTTGTAGGCAATTGAAAGCCGGTTGCAAAACTCTTTTCCGGATTGCGCTACAACTCCTTCGGAGATATTGGCACCAACAGAAGTGCCTGATCTTAAAAGCTGCTTCGAAAGTATGTACTCATGCTTTTCCATGGCCAGATATTTGTATACAAAAACAATTTCCACAGCCAACTCAAAACTTTTATCTTTGATAACGTTTTCTTTCATGGTTTTTCCTGCTTAATCCGAAAAAACTCAAAAAGTCAGTACCCTGTTAAAAACTATTTTCATAACATTGCCTGCATTGTTTGCATTTCTTAATTAAACTCGATGATTTACCTCGACAACACCCTGGTTTCCGACGAAATAAAAGAGGTCTTCTTCTGCTGCGACCTGGCAAAGTGCAAAGGGGCCTGCTGCATCGAGGGAGATGCCGGGGCACCCTTAGATGAGGCGGAGATTTCGTTGCTGGAGGATTACATCGACGAAATCAAGCCATACATGGTTCGGGGCGGGATTGATGAGGTCGGGATGATCGGCGTTTTCGACTACGATGCGGAGGGCAACTTTGTAACCCCGCTGGTTGACGGCAGGGAGTGCGTGTATGTCTACTTCGAGGATGGAATCGCAGGATGTGCCATTGAAAAGGCCTTCCAGGAAAAAAAGATCCCCTTTGCCAAACCCATTTCATGCCACCTCTACCCTGTCAGGATCAAGAAAACTGCAGTCAACGACCTGCTGAATTACCACAAATGGCCGATCTGCCAGAAAGCATTGCTGAAGGGGCATAAAGAAAAAATACCCCTTTACCAGTTCCTGGAAGGGGCATTGATCCGTAAGTACGGACGAACCTGGTACAACAAACTCTCTAAGTTACTGCGTTAGCTCCTCCGCTTAATGCCAGGGCTGCCCGCTTGGCCGTTGCCATTGACGCGAATTCCTTGTCCATCATGAACATGCCTCCCCGGTCGTCACCGGCCAGTTTGATCTGGTCGAGGATGCTCCGAACGGTGCTCTCCTCCTCGATCTGCTCGGTGATATACCATTGCAGGTAGTTTGCCGTGGTGAAGTCTTTTTCCTTCGTACATATGGCATAAAGGTCATTGATCGATGCGGAGATATACTCCTCATGAACCAGGACCTGGTGAAACACATCGGGTAATGATTTGAATTTTGCTTCGGGAGCCTCCAGCGCAGGAATGACGGCGGTTCCGCCACGGTCGTTCAGGTAGTGGACCAGCTTGAGCATATGGATCCGCTCCTCTTCAGTCTGCACATACAACCAGTTTGCGGCGCCGGGAAAGCCGTTCCGTTCGGCCCAGGAGGCCATCGACAGGTATATCCGGGAAGAGTGCTCTTCGCGTTTTATCTGTTCGTTTATCGCTTTTTCTACGTTTTTTATGATCATACAGGAAATGGTTAATTTTAACGATTGCAAAGTTATAACTATTTTTCCCTTCAGGAAAAATCATTCGTTTTGGGGCTGACCTCCCGGGAGGGAGAAGAGTTGCCTACACTGAAACTTCTATCCGGACCTTCTTGTTCTTGATCTTTTCGTTCCTGATGAGTTCCACAACAGCTTTGACTTTATCGCGTCGCACGGCAGCATAGGATGCATGATCAAGAACCTCCACCAGTCCCAGCTCATCTTTTGCCAGTTTCCCTTTTTGCAGCAGCATCCCTACGATATCCATCTTGTTGATCTTCTCTTTTTTACCGGCGGCGATATAGAGTGTGCTCCAGGGTGTTTTCCCCGGCAATATGTTTTGTTCGGGCAACGGTTCAACCTCAATGGATTCCTTAATAAAGGGAGGCAGGTGATCATTTGCCGATAACAGCAGGTAGGCGGTTCCCGCAGCGTTCATCCTTGCGGTTCTCCCGTTCCTGTGGGTGAAGATATCCTGGGATCCGGGCAACTGGTAATGAATGATCGCTTCAATGTCGGGAATGTCAAGCCCGCGGGATGCCAGGTCTGTTGTGATCAGCAGGCTGATGGTGCCGTTGCGGAATTTTATCAGGATCCTCTCACGTGCCTCCTGTTCAAGTCCGCCATGAAAAACGCCATGGGGCAACCCCTTGTCCATCAACAGAAGGCTGATCCGTTCGACAGCCTCCCGGTGGTTGCAAAAAACCATGGTTGACCTGTTCCGGAGCTTGCAAATCAGCCCGAACAGGATTTTCAACTTGTCGGCATCGTCGGCCCTGATGTATTTGACCGTAATAGCGGCTGTTACCGGGGAGCGGCTGCTTAAAAAATTCAGTTCGACCGGGTTCCTTATCCCTGTAAAGGAGGGGATCTCCTCCATGGTTGTGGCTGAAGTTAAAATACGTTTTTTCAGTCGTTTAAGTTGTGATATGATGAATGACATCTCTCCCTTGAACCCGTATTCGAGAGCTTTGTCGAATTCGTCGAGCACAAGTGTGTGAATGGTCCCTGTGTCAAAATTGCCATTCCTGAGATGGTGGGCGATACGGCCGGGTGTTCCGACAACCACGGCTGCCGGGTGGATTAAGTTGTTGCGTTCGGTTTTGGAGGCATGGCCGCCATAGAAGCAGTTCACCTTAAAGCCGGTATTCATCTGTTTGAAAACCTGTTCTATCTGGATGGCCAGTTCACGCGAAGGAACCAGGATCAGGGCCTGCACGCCCGGATTGTCGGAAATCAGGCTGCTCAGGACGGGCAACAGGAAAGCCAGTGTTTTACCTGACCCGGTAGGTGAAAGAAGCAGGATATCGGGCGATATTTTAGCAGCCTCCACGGCAGCAAGCTGCATCTTGTTCAGGGAGGCGATTTTAAGGTTTTCAAGGCTCTTTTTAATCATCTTATGGTTCTCTGCAATTGTTGACGGTAATGGTTTCAGGAAGATTGCAAAGTAGTGAAATTAAAAATGCAAAAGGCAAATTATCCGGTTTCATAATCCTACTTTCTTGTGCAGTACGGCAAAAACCACCTGCAATCACTATTTCAGGGCCATCTTGATCAGCCTCCTGTTTTCAGCCATACCGGGCCCACGGTAAAGGAAAAAGACCTCCCCCCTGAAAATCTTCACCTTCTCAGGAAATTCATAGGGAAGTTCTGCCGAAGGAGTCAGTTCGCCTGTCTTCAAATCGATTCTCTTCAGGCGCAAATATCCTCTGTTACTGAAACCTGCGTAGATGTTGTGCAATAATTCATCCTGGATCAGCCGGCGGTTCCATTTCCAGTCATTTCCGCCGATGATGCTCCCGGTAAGGGAGGCAATGAAACCACCCGGTTTTTCAAGATGAAACCCAATGGGAGTAACCCCTGCAGCATGACCGTCGCGATCGAGAAATTCAATTCTCCTTTCGCAAAAATTAAAAAACGCCATTGATGTGTCGCTGACCCGGAAAAGTTCGCCACAGCTCTTTTCAAAGTAAAAATGACGGTATGCAATCGCATCCGCATCGATGGCAGTCCGCTCATTTTCGTCGATGGGATCCGGGACGGAACAATCGGAATGATAAAACCAGGATTCCGTATAATAGGTTTTCATACCCCGCCCGTCCTGGCTTTTCAGGATATTCTTCCTCCCCTCCCGTGGTGAGTAGTAACCGATCGCCGTCATGAAGCCGGCTGGGGAATCCTCCTGGAACCAGAGCCGGTTACCCAGCAAAAACCGGTATCCCCCGATGTATTTCCTGATCGTGTCGAATGAGGTCCTGAAGGGGAAGGTCAGTCGGTGCAGCACCGGGTCATAGTCGGCCTGGAATGCCTCATCCCGCCTGGTTATGTAATGAATGTTTGAAAGCACGTCCCTGTACAACCCCAGGGCAGGCGAAGACGGAACCGGCACAGCTGCAAGGGTGTCGCCCCCGGTAGTCATCAGGATGATTTCAGCGTGTTTCAGCTGGTTTCTGAAAACCACAAGCAGGAGGCAGCTGTCAAGGAAATCAAAGTCAAGGACCGAATAATCCTCATCCTTGTAAAGAGTCAATGCAGGCTTGTCGGATATGGTGACCACATCAAGCAGGTAGGTCCTGGGTTTGAGGTAGAAGGTGCGGAGCTCTCCGGTCAAAGTCGAAATTTCTTCTGAAATACCCTCATAGCCCATGCAGGAAAAATCTATGATGGCCGGAAGCGTGGGAATTGCAAGGGAAAAGGTTCCTGCCTGACCGGTGACAGTTCCCATCCCCGGTTTTCTTACCTTCACGTGTGCATTGGCGACTGGTTCTCCGGTAGCCGAATTCAGCAGGATCCCCTTCAGCTCCGGTGATTGTGAGAAGAGCAGGCGGGGCAGAAAGATCAACAAAAAGAACAAGTGGGATTTGTTCATCTCATCTTTCATTAAAAGAACCTCAACCCGGTTGCAACGGTTGATTTTCCTTTATTCTCACTATGAAATCAGTAAAAATATCTTCTTTTTATGGTGTGTGGTTCAGCTGGTTATAAAATTAAATAAAATTTAAATTGCTCACAGTACCATTATACGGTTGTTTCTCCGCCCTCCGGAGTTATAGCGCTTTCGACAGGTTCCCAAAGCTCTGCTTTGTTTCTTTCAGGGTCCATGATATGAACAAATTTCCCATATTCAAGGGTTTCGATTTCGTCGAGGATCATCACACCGTTTTCACTGAGTTTTTTCACCAGTCCCTCAATATTCCGAACCGTGTAATTTATCATGAATTCCTTCTCCGACGGGGAAAAGTAATCAGAACCACTTTCAAACGGGCACCATGTAAGAAGATTGATTTCGTCAGGTCTTTCGGCATTTCTGAATTCGAACTGGGATCCCCAGTCATTAATATCAAGTCCCAGGTTTTTCCCATACCAACTCCTTATCTCTGCCGGGTTTTTCGACTTGAAAAAGACCCCCCCGATTCCGGTAACCCTGGGTGTGTTGTCCCTGATAACCGATCCTGCAGGTTCCTTTTCAATGTTGTTTTCGTTCATTGTTTTTTATTTAAATGTTGCAGCCGGCAACCGGCATTGCAAAGAAAAGGGGTTTATCCTGCCTGTACAAATATAGGGCAAGATCAGGTAAAAACCTTGAGTGTACCGGATTAGGCGGAGCGGCCAGTTAACCCTTCAGTGCTTCAGCCCCCGAAACAATCTCGAGGATGGCGTTGGTGATGGAGTTCTGACGTGCCTTGTTGTAGGAGATGTTAAGGTCGCGCAGGAGATCCTTGGCGTTTTCGGTAGCCTTCTGCATGGCGGTCATGCGGGCGCCCTGCTCGGAGGCAAAGGAATCAAGGACTGCTTTAAAAAGCTGGATGCGCAGGGTTTTCGGGATCAGTTCGCGGACGATGGTCTCCTTGTCGGGCTCAAAAATGTAATCGGCCTCTGCTTTGGCAACATGGGCTGCAGCCGGCTGCCCGGCTGCGGGTGCGGTTTCAGCTGGCGGGGCGATCGGGAGATACTGTTCAACGATCAGCCGTTGCACAGCGGCATTTTTGAACTGGTTATAGATCAGGTCAATCCTGTCGTATTCTTTGCCTGCAAACGACTTCATCAGTTTTTCAGCAAGGACGGAGGCGTTGTCGAATGTAAGCTGATCGAAAAGGTCGTCGTGCGATTCAACGACATTGAATTTCCTCTTACGGAAGTATTCCGACGCTTTCCGGCCAATGGTGATGAAGCTGACGTTATCCCGGCTGAACTGCTGCTGGTATATGGTTGCTGTAAGACTCACCGCCATTTTGATCACATTCGAGTTGAAGGCGCCGCAAAGTCCGCGGTTGGAAGCGATTACAACCAGCAGGATCTTTTCGGCCTTGCGCTCCTGTGCGAAGGTATTGTCATCAGAACTATCGATGCTGGCGCTGAGGTTTTGCAAGATCTCCCGCAGCTTGGCAGCATAGGGCCTCAGCTTGATGATGGCCGTCTGCGCTCTGCGCAGCTTGGAGGCCGCCACCATTTTCATGGCATTGGTAATCTGCTGGGTTGATTTAACCGATGCAATCCGAATACGTACTTCCTTCAGTCCGGCCATCTCCGTATATTATTTCTTTTCCTCGTACTTTTTGGATAGCTCTTTGGCAACCTGCTCCATGGTCTTCAGATCTTCATCCAGCAGTTTTCCTACCTTCAGGTTGTCGAGAACCTGCTGATGGTTGACCTCCATAAAATGCAGGTATTCAACTTCAAAGTTGATTACGCTCCTGGCAGGGATCGTCCGCAGCAATCCGCGGGTTCCGCAGAAGATGATGGCGATCTGTTTTTCAACCGGCATGGGTGAATACTGTGGCTGCTTCAGGATTTCAACGTTGCGGGCTCCCTTGTCGAGCACCGCCTTGGTGGCGGCATCGAGGTCGGAACCGAATTTTGAAAACGCTTCAAGTTCGCGGTATTCAGCCTGGTCGAGTTTCAGTGTGCCGGCAATTTTTTTCATCGATTTGATCTGCGCATTTCCTCCTACCCGTGATACCGAGATCCCCACGTTGATGGCGGGGCGGATGCCTGCGTTGAACAGTCCGGTTTCAAGGAAGATCTGGCCGTCGGTGATCGAGATCACGTTGGTCGGGATATAGGCAGAAACGTCGCCGGCCTGGGTTTCGATGATCGGCAGGGCAGTCAGGGAACCGCCGCCCTTTACCATGGGCCTGAGCACATCGGGGAGGTCATTCATCTGGCGGGCAATGTCGTCGGATGAGATAACCCTTGCGGCACGTTCGAGCAGCCGGGAATGGAGATAGAAAACGTCGCCGGGGTAGGCTTCGCGTCCGGGGGGGCGACGGAGCAACAGGGAGACTTCGCGATAGGCGACTGCCTGTTTTGAAAGATCGTCGTAGATAACCAGGGCGGGGCGGCCCGTATCCCTGAAGAATTCGCCGATGGCAGCTCCCGCGAAGGGGGCATAGAACTGCATGGCAGCAGGATCGGAGGCGGTGGAGGAGACCACGACCGTGTAGGCCATGGCGCCTTTTTCTTCGAGTGTTTTTACGATGTTTGCAACCGTGGAGCCCTTTTGGCCAACGGCAACATAGATGCAATAAACCGTTTCGCCCTTGGCGTAGAATTCCTTCTGGTTGATGATCGTATCGATGGCGATGGCCGTTTTACCGGTCTGGCGGTCGCCGATGATCAGCTCACGCTGTCCCCGCCCGATGGGGATCATGGCATCGATGGGTTTGATCCCGGTTTGCAGTGGCTGGTTAACCGGCTGACGGAAAATGACGCCGGGAGCTTTGCGCTCCAGCGGCATTTCATAACGGACGCCTTCAATCTTGCCTTTGCCGTCGATGGGTTCTCCCAGGGTGTTGACAACACGGCCGAGAAGCCCTTCACCAACCTCGATGGAGGCGATGCGACGGGTGCGCTTAACGATGTCACCCTCTTTTATCTCTTTGGATTCACCAAGCAAAACAGCACCAACATTATCGGCTTCCAGGTTCAGCACGATGGCTTTAATCCCGTTTTTTTCAAATTCGATAAGCTCGCCGCTTTCAGCATTGTTCAAACCATAGATACGGGCAATACCGTCACCTACCGTAAGCACGGTGCCGACTTCCTCGAGCTCCTTTTCATTCTGGTAACCGGCCAGTTCCCTGCGTAAGATCGCGGTAACTTCTGCGGGTTTAATCTCAGCCATATGTTAATTTTTAAATAGCGAAATCGTGAAATAGCGAAACGGCGAAATCACGTACTTCTTGTTAAAATTCCTTTTTATACAAATTCACCTTTGCCATGGCATTCCGCATATCTTCAATCTCGCGGCGGATACTGGCATCGTATTGCTTATCTTTCCATGAAAGTATAAATCCCCCTATGAGCGACTCATCGATCTCCGGTTTCAGGTCAACATCCGACTGCGTGTAGCTTTCCATCAGCTCCAGCACCTGTTGCCTTGTAACCTGGTCGGGAAGCACCGGCGACTTGAAATGAACGATCAGGATGTTTTTATAGTCGTTGTAAAGGTCAACCATTTTGAGCGCAATGGCCGGGATGAATTTTTCCCGGTTTTTCTGCACCATGATGCGCATGTAGGTCATGCTGATCGGGTGCACGCTCTTTTCAAAAATTTCGCGCAGGATGGTCTGCTTCTTGCCTGAATTGACGATCGGGCTGTCGAGCAGGAGCCTCAGATCTTTACTGGCCTCACAGGTTTTAGAAACCAGCAGGCTGTCCTGGTATAACTCCTCCACTGCCTTTTGCTCAAGGCCAAGGTCAAACAATGCTGTGGCATAACGTTCCGCTACTAAAGAAATATTCATTCGGTTTAGTTGAATTTAACCTCTTTTAATAACTCCTGAACATACTCTTCCTGCTTCTTCGGATCTGAAAGTTCACGCTTCAGGATGAATTTAGCCAGGGTAAGCGAACTCTCGGCAATCTGGTTTTTGAGTTCCGTCATGGCCGCCATCTTCTCATTGTTGATGCTTTCCTTTGCCCCCTCAACGATCCGCAAAGCCTCTTCGTTAGCCTTTGTACGGGCATCCTCAATAAGCTTTTCCCTGATCTTGCGGGCTTCATTCAAAATGGCGTCCCGTTCGTTTTTTGCCTCCTGCAGCAGCTGTTCATTGCTGAACTTCAGGTGTTTCATCTCTTCCCTGGCCTTGTTGGCTGCATTCAGGGCTTCGAAGATGGAGGTTTCCCGCTCCTTGAGCATCTGCAGGATCGGTTTCCATGCAAATTTGCCAAGGACGAAGACCAGGAACGAAAATGCCAGGGTCATCCAAAAGATCAAGCCTAATCCCGGGGTGATTAATTCCATATCTGTTAACTTTTGTTGTTCGTGAATTGAAAAAGTTCTTTACGGCATAACCAACCGTTAAACCGTAAAGAACTGCCGCAGCTGCTAGATGAAAAGGATCAGCAGACAAACGACGATTGCAAAGAATGCAACGCCTTCAACAAGGGCGGCGGCGATGATCATGTTTGACCTGATATCACCG
>JBAXFZ010000027.1:0-18715 GCA_037139685.1 Bacteroidota bacterium | reverse complement strand
GTCCTGCCATCAACAGCCACGAACCTGAAGAATTTAGTTTGAAATTGCAGTGCAGACCGGGCCTTGCAGGAAGCCCGTCGGCCCATGCCACCAGGTAGCTCCTGGCTGCCAGGACGGTGTCGGGAAACGCCCATTTCAATGGATCCCCGGGGTCATCCGAAAGAGCAATGCCCTCCATATTCAGGTTTTCACCCGTATTGTTGCATATTTCGATCCACGGGCCATTGTCACCTCCAACCATGGTGCTGTTGACCGGCATAACCTCGTTCAGTGCGATATCACCCGGCTCAAACCGTGGCTGCAGGGTGTAGAATTCGTATGCCGCACGTGCCGGCGAAAAGAGCCCGGCACTGTCGTTTTCGGCATAAAAATAGTACTCGATCACCGGCCCCGACGGAACCAGGGATGCCCCGTAAAACCCGTCTCCTGCCACGCTGTCGTGGTGTACTCCGTCATCCTGCATGGGAATCATTGTAAATGCATCGAAGTGCCGGAACCGGTAACCCAGGAAAACCCTCGCGGCACCCAAGGCATGCGTCGTGATCCATGCTGTTTTGCCCCTGACCGGAAAGGCAGGTTCGTGGTTTTTATTCCAGACAGAAGGGGCCCCCCTGAACCCGGGAAAGCTGTCAAGATAGGCCACCCTGCCCCCGATGAGGTCTTTGATCCCGGGAAATTCATCGCTTGATCCCGAACCCCCGACTGTTGTTGAAAGATTGTCCCGGAAACTGGCATAGGAGTAAAACTTGTTCGGATCGGCTTTTACGGAAGAGTCAATTGTATTCTGCATAAACTGCCCCCGTGTGAAAAAGTCATTGTTAGTGAAATTCTCCTCTGCAATGGTTCTTATATGAGCCAGGAACATTCGCTTAAGCGTATCGTTTTTCAGGAGTTTTGTAACCAGGGGACGGGGAGTAACGGCAAAATCAAGGAGCCCGAGGGGGTTCAGTGCCTTGGCCTGGGGAATTGTCAACCCGTTGAAGTGGTACGATCCGTCCGAATAACGGAAACTGCCGAACGACATATTCATATCCCATGGGATCATGTTGAATGCGCCGTTATCATCTTTATACATATAGTAATTCTGTGAATAGCCGATATAACTGTCGAGGTTTAGCAAGGCGTAATTAAAGGCATGCATCCACAAGGCGCGGTCAACATTCAGGACCCTGGAAATACTGTCGGGCTGTTGGTTCAGAACGGTTATAAAGTGATAAAGATCCGACCACCCGTAATCTGATTCAAGCTCGTAATAGGGTTCGTAACCTGTGGAGTCGGTACCATGCGAATCGGCCAGGTTTGCATTCTGGCCAAACGGATATTCAATTTTTGCAGGTGATCCCTTGATAAAGCTGTTCCCTTTGTCGGGGAAAAACCGGGTGATGAAGTTTTTATTTACAGCCTCAACATTTGAATAAAGGCCCAGCAGGGTATCGTTGATGTAAACATTGGCAAAATTGGCCCGGCTGGCAGGCATGTATTTCCTTGCAATCTCATACGAAAGCGCCTCCCGTATAAAAGAGGGATCGTAGTTGACATTGCTGAGTCTCAGGCTCGTGAACCCCTTGTAGTTTTTATGGTGCCGGGTATAGGCAAGATCAATATTGAAGGGGTTTTTGATATCCTTTAAATCTACCGAACTGTATCCTTTGTACCGGATGCCCGCTCCCTCAACGAGCTGGCCATTGATCCGGATGTCGCATAACAAACGGCCATCTCCTCCTGTTGCGGTAAATACGCTGTCAAGTACATGTTTCCAGTTCTTTACATGGAAAATGATCCGGATATCCTGTATGGTCCCGGGATCATAGAAATTTTCCTGTGCCATCACCGGGAGGGTGATGGCCAGGAAAAAGAGAAAAGCGGCAGTTTTTCTCACCGGATGACAAGTTTTCCTGAGAAATTGTCCTGGCCGGTGGTGTACCGAAGAAGGTAAATGCCTGGTGAGAACCCCTGGAGACCAATGGTATTTGATCCCTTTTCAAGGTTTTGCGAACTCACCTCCCTGCCGACAAAGTTGAGGATATGGAGATTCCCGGCAGATGTCAGCCCGTCGATATGAATTTCGGTCGTTGCAGGGTTCGGAAATACCCTGAAAGGTTGATCAGCTATCCCGACGACCCCCGCATTGGGGAAATAGAGCTTGGAGACGCCGCTGCCGGTTGTAATCCAAACATAATCATTTTTATCAACAGCCAGGCGTTTCACCAGTTTGTTTACAAGGCCATCTGCGGTTGTCAGGGTTTTCCACGCGGAGCCGTAATGCCAGGCTACACCGCCATCCTGTTTGTAAACATCGTAAATGGTTGTCCAAAGTATATCTTTGGAGTTAAAAGAGATATCCTGTACATACGGGCTCAGGAGGCCGTCCATGGACCGGTAATTGGCAACCCAGTGGTCAAGGCTGTCGAGAAGAGAGATCCCTTCATAGGAAGCCTCATATGAACCGATCCACTTTTTATTATGGTGATCAATGGCAAGTGCACTGATGTTATTGCTGACAAGACTGTCGGTCATCGTAAAATTCGAAAACGTGGTGCCGTTAAATTTTGACAATCCGCCGATAAAGGTGCCCAGCCATGTATTTCCAACCTTATCGCAGGCGATGTAACTGATCAGGTTATTGGGAAGGCCGCTGGTCATTGTGTAGTTCTTCCAGGTTGTTCCGTCAAAGTTGGAAGCACCGTTATTTGTCCCGATCCAGACACTTCCGTCGGGACTCCCGGCAATATAATTTACCGAGTTGTTGACCAGCCCGTTGGCAGTTGTATAGGAGGTCCAGATGGAACCGTCAAATTTACTGATCCCGACATCTGTCCCAACCCAGACATTGTTGTGAATATCAACGGCGATGCAGTTGATATAATTATCAACCAGCCCATTGGCTATGGTGTAGGTGGTCCAGGTAAGGTCGTTGAACCTTGCTATACCCCCCTGTGTTCCGAACCATTTGACGTTGTTTGTATCGACAGCTACCGAGGTCACATTGTCTGAAGGAAGACCGCTGGCAGTTGTGTAGTTGGTAAATACCTGAGCCTGGGGCATGGTTCCCGAAAGTACGAGGAGCAGAAGAAGCAGGTTACTGAAAAACGGTTTCATGATTTTCTCTTTTTGGTTAGTGAACAAGGATGACTTTTTTACTTGAATATTCTGATCTGTCATTGAGTATAGTCAGGTAGAAGATTCCTGTGGAAAGCCCCGAAAGGTCAATGGAACATTTGTTTTCGCAGGAGAGCACGGCCTTCCCGTATGAATTGAATATTCTGATATGGAAGGAGCTGTTTTTGATTATTTCCCCTGAAATGGTAACCCTTCCCGTAGTCGGGTTGGGATAAATCCGGGCGGCAATTTCATTCGCTGTTTCGTTGATCCCGACATAAACAAAGGAGGCCGACATCGGTGAAATACAGCCGGTAGGGCCGGTGACCTGGACCTGGTATGAACCGGGAATTGTAAGGACAAGGTACTGCCCGGTCGCCCCGGCTAGGAGGTTACCGTTGAGGAACCACTGGTTCCCGTTGGCGGAACTTGATTTAATCGAATCGCCGGTCAAGGTGATGGTTGGGGTTCCCGGGATTGCATCTACAGTTACCGTTACTGAATCGCCTGCCTGGCATCCGCTGGAGGACATGTTCACAATGTACATGGTTGTAAGGGATGGGCTCACGACCGGGTTTGGCAATGATGAGGTGAAACCGGCCGGGATGGAACTCCATGCATATGTGTAATTCCCTGTGGTTCCGGGGGTTGAATTCAGTTGTGACAAGGCATTTGGACATATTTCGGATGGAGAGGCTGTGGCTACAACTGTCGGGGGAGCCAGCATGCCCACCGTTGTTGAATTTGTTGCAGTACAGGTCCCGCTTGTAATTGTAACACTGTAGGTTGTAGCAACCCCCGGGTTCACCACTGGGTTCTGCTGTGTTGAGGTAAATCCGGCAGGAACAGATGTCCATAAATAGGAATAGCTGGTGGTGCCGCTTGGTGTGGCGTTGAGCTGTGATGAGCCGAACGGGCAAACCTGCTGGGGATTGGCGGTCGCAACCACGGTTGGTTGCGGAACGATTGTCACCGTTACCGTATCGGCAGCCGAACAGCTGCCCCCGGTAACATTCACAATATAGGAGGTTGTAACGGTTGGGGTCACAACAGGATTTTGCAGCGTCGAGGTAAAACCGGCGGGGATGGAACTCCATGAATAGGTATTGGATGAGCTTCCTGTCACCGTCGTATTCAGCTGTACAGAAGTGCCGGCACAACCCTGGCCTGGTGTGGCACTGGCCGTTGCCGTCAGGCTGCCATTTACGTAACAGGCTGTGTATCTGAAGGCATTTGACATCGATCCGCTGATTGTTTTTGACCAGACTACTGTCTGATTGGAATCAATTTCATAGATATATCCTGAAAAGGAGATACATATGAGGGTATTGCCATTTGGCAGTTGTTGTGAATTTCCCTCGTCCTGGGTTGGTGTTCCGCTGTATGTATGTCTCCAGTTGTAGGTTGGCGGCGCATAGGCAGATCCCAGGGTTATAGAATAATTATACCCGTTATAGGGGGGATTGATCAGGTCGACGCAGGATTTGTTGCCTGCCCCGCCTTTATTGTTAAATCCGGCAAGGTAATTTGCCCTGGGACAGTCGGCAGGAACCCAATGGGCATCGTGGACCACGTTAAAATCGGTGGTCCCGCTGGCCTGGTATGCAGCAGGGTTTCCCCACCTGTAAAGCAGGTCCCCGCCTTTTCCTGAATTTCCTCCGGCATGCGAAGCGGCCTGGGCAATGGTGGTGCTGTGGTCGATCACATAAATTTCATTCAGGTAATGCGATGAAAAGGCAATCTGGTCAAGGGTTGCATTGTAGTCGATACCGTTGACATGCATCCAGTCCTTTTGCGTCAGGTAGTTGATGTTGAGTAACTCCGGGTGCTGTACGATTGAGGATACATAATTGCTTTTAGCGGCGTTGTAGTTCTGGCAGAGATGATCCCAGGCATGCCATTCCCAGACGACTGTTCCGCCGGTTGTCCCCGAAGGCTGTATTTCGACAATTTTGTCAGGCCACATGATAATGCTTTGCGAGCACCCTGCCTGGGTCGCCTCGGCTGCAGTTTTTGATTCGTAGGCAATCAGCAGCACATTTCCGTTCGGCATCGGGCAGATATCATGGTGAGAGCAGTAGGTTGTTGTTGAATAGACATAATCCCAAAGCACATTCCCGTTCCAGTCGACTTTCTGAACCTCCCCGCATATAGGACCGCCGGAGAAATAGTTTCCCGACCGGGCCACGGTTCTGAGGATCACGCCTCCAGGAAGCAGGTAGGAAGAATAGCCGGTAGGGGCATTTGATGCAAAGGTCCAGCTGTGGTAATTGTTGCCGCTCAGGTCTATCAGGTAGGCCTTGGTGCTGTTTTTCGTGCTGTATAAAGTGTAATCGCCGTAACTCTGCGATTGGAGGTTTATTCCTGGCAACAACGACAGGAGCATGATAAGTTTGAAGAGGATTCGGTTCATAGGTGAAAATGTTTTACTTGGTATTGATTCTCGGTTTTACCGGTCGGTTTATTTAACTGCGTATTGCCAGGGTACAATATTATTAATTCAGATTCTCCTCTTTGGTATCACGAAATTATATAAAAGTTCAATGATATTTTCATGATCAGCTTTGCGGTATCCGGAAGTCCGCTCCATTGTCGTTCTAATTCCAAGACAGGGAACCTAACAGATGGTTGTCTGTGCTGGTCCGTGAAGAGCAACCCGGATAATTTGAAGTTCTGATTGCGCTAACCCTCATCAACATTGTGTTTTTGAAGGAATAAATGTAGGTGTTATATGAAAAAGCGGGACTATGGTATCGGTAAATAGACCGATTTTGCCGGTAAATATGTTATGGCAACCTCATCCGGGGCGCCTTTTGAACTTTATCAGGATGGCCACTAACACCTGCCTGTTTATAAATTGTCGGGGGTAAAACCGTTTTAATGCGGCAAATTACCTTACTTTGCATTTCCTGTGGAAAATATTGAAATTCTTATACTGGTCACCCTCTCGTTTCTCATCCTGGTCATGCCGGCCGGGATTCGTTATTTGTTTACCCTTGGGTTGACAGCGCTGGTGATCCTGGTCACCTCAATTCCCTCTTTCGGCGTGCTGATGAATCCCGGCAATCCACAGTTGTTTTTTGTGTTGGGCGGACCTGCGGGTTCGATCACCTTCACCCTCGACAGCCTCAGCGCCTTCTTCATACTGGTTACCAATTTCACCGTCCTGACAGGGTTGCTCTATTCAAACGGCTACCTTATGTCGTACCGCGCAACTAAAACACCGGCCCAGTTCGCTTTGCATTATTTCAGTTACGTCTGGCTTCATTTCTCCATGCTCTGTGTGCTGACACTTCGCGACGGTACAGCCTTCCTGGTAGCCTGGGAGCTTATGGCGGTATCTTCGTTTATGCTGATCCTGTTTGAAGCGGAAAAGCGGAATACGCTGAAAACAGCTGTCAATTACCTGATACAGATGCATCTCGGGCTTGTTCTCCTGACGATCGCATTCCTGCTGGTCGAAGCTGATACCGGGCAATTTGGATTTGACGGACTTCCACTGTATTTTTCGCGTCATCCCAATACACCCATTTTTTTCCTGTTTTTTGCCGGTTTTGCCATCAAGGCGGGCTTTATCCCGTTTCACACCTGGCTTCCTGAAGCACATCCTGCAGCCCCCTCGCACGTTTCGGGGGTTATGTCGGGTGTTATGATCAAAATGGGTATTTTCGGGATCGTACGCATCCTTACATTTGTTCATTCCGACGCATACATGATCGGGATACTTATCATGGTAATTGCCTCCATGACGGGTTTATACGGCATCATGATGTCGATCGGGCAATCCGACCTGAAGAAACTGCTGGCCTATTCAACAATCGAAAATATCGGTATCATCGGTATGGGAATCGGTTTGGGCGCCATCGGGATGGGGCTAGGCCAACCGGTACTCATCATCCTTGGTTTTGGCGGGGGATTACTTCACGTACTGAACCACTCCCTTTTTAAATCACTCCTCTTCTACAGTGCGGGATCGGTTTATAAGGTCACCCATACGCGCGACATTGCCCGATTGGGCGGGTTGATCCACAAAATGCCACGCACAGCCGGATTCTTCCTGCTTGGTTCGGCGGCAATCTGCGCGCTGCCTCCCCTTAACGGTTTCATCTCTGAGATTCTCATCTATTATGGTCTTTTTGCAGGACTGCATGCTGCCTCTGTTTTCCAGACCATGTCGATGCTGATGATCATCGTGGCGCTGGCCCTGATCGGAGGACTTGCATTGTTTGGATTCTCTAAAGCCTTTGGCCTTACATTCCTGGGCACATCGCGATCAGACATACACATGGAGGAAAATGCCGTGAGCCCCGGGATGTTATTCCCCAAATTGCTCATTGCAGCCATCATCCTGCTGATTGGCCTGGCCCCGATGTTGTTTTTGTCTCCCCTGATGGGGATGATCGGGGCTCAGTTTCATGTTAATGCTGTACCGGTTGTTATCCCTTTGATCAGTGCACTTTCAAAAATAAGCATGGTGGGGATTATCCTTATTATCCTGGTTGTTATTATGATGTTTATCCGGAAAGGCATTGTAAGGCCCGAAAAAACAGTTTATGGCCCTACCTGGGGATGCGGTTATACTGCAGGCACATCCCGCCAGCAATATACCCCCGGCTCCTTTTCTGCAAATTTCTCAGAACTGGCTGACCCCATCCTGCATCCGGAAATCGAATACAGGCAGATTCATGATGAAGACATTTTCCCGCAGAAAAGGTCTTTTATACTGAGGCCGGCCGACTTTTTCCGGTCCGTAACAGGTAAAATTCTCGATTTTTCAATGCTTGCCCTTAAGAAGATTGCACGGTTGCAGACCGGAAACATACAGCATTACATCCTCTATGCCTTTGTCTTTATGCTCCTTATTTTTGTGTTACTCTTTATGAAAATATTCTGATGGGATTTCTACTGGCCATCGTTACCGCATTGTTTTTCCCGGGAATCATCCTCCGTGTTAAAAGCATTGCCAGTGGCCGCAAAGGCCCCGGGATCCTGCAGCCCTGGAAGAACATCCTGCTGCTACTGAGAAAGGGAAGCGTATTCAGCACCACCACCAGCTATATATTCCGGCTTGCACCGGTTATCTACCTGTCAACCATTATTTGTGCCATCCTGCTGCTCCCCTTCCCGGGGATGCCATCCATGTTTGGTTTTGAGGGAGACTTTGTTCTGTTTGCCTATCTCCTTGCACTTGGTAAGTTCTTCTTCATCCTGGGGGCGCTTGATACAGGGAGCAGTTTCGAAGGCATGGGAGCCAACCGTGAAGCGCTATACTCCATGCTGGCCGAACCTGCATTTTTCATATTATTCGGGACACTCGCCCTGCTTACCGGCCATACCTCCATGCAGCAGATCTTTGATTCGTTCCAGTTTGCCGGCCAGAACTCCTTTATCATCGGCTTCATTGCCGTTTACCTGCTGGTCCAGATTGCCATGATCGAGAACAGCCGGATGCCGGTGGATGATCCTAAAACACACCTTGAGCTTACAATGATCCATGAGGTGATGATCCTTGATCACAGCGGGTTTGACCTCGCACTGATCAATATCGGGACAGCCCTGAAGTTTGCCATGTACGGGTTGCTGATCGCCAATTTCCTGGTCCCGGTCGAGGGAGCCAGGTGGCTGCTGAAAAGCGGCAGCGTCATCATGAGTCATGACGGGAAGGGCTGGCTGATCATTTTCCAGCTGGGATTTTTCGTGTTTATCCAGGTGGTTTTTGCAGCCTTGATCGGGCTCATGGAATCTTTCAGGGCACGTAAGAAACTTGCCAGGAACCCGCAATTCATCGTAACGCTGAGTTCGATCGCCCTGGTTGCCTTCATCCTGGTATTGTTGATCACCTTTAAAATGATCGGTTAAATGAATATCCTGGTTGTCATCGTTTTTGCCATCACCCTGATCTATTTCAGCATGACCGAGCGTTTCCCGATCTATGCAGGACTTATTGGCCTCCAGGGTGTGCTGCTGTTTGTTCTCTCTTTTCTTGAACTCGATGCCATCACCCTGGCAACACTGCTGTTCGTTGCCCTCGAAACCCTAGTGTTTAAAGTATTTGTTGTCCCCTTCCTGCTGTTCCGCATCATCGAGAAAACCGGGGAGGCCCGCGTGCACGACAAGGCGCTGCCGGGGTTTTATTCGCTGCTTTTTGTAACCCTGGGGCTGCTGCTTAGCATCGTGGTCTCCTTTTCGCTGAACACTTCACCCTCGAACATGATCTACTTCATCGTTGCCTTTTTTGCTGTTTACACCGGGCTCTTCATGATCATATCGCATAAAAAGATTTTTTCGCACCTGGTTGGTTTCCTGGTAATCGAAAATGCCGTATTGTTGCTATCACTTGCCATTGGCAGTGAAATGCCCATGCTTATCAATATTGGCATCCTGCTCGATATTTTTGTCAGTGTGCTGATCCTGGGAATCTTCGTCATGCGCCTGAAACAGCGTGCAAATGAACTGACGATGCTGAAGGATGACTAGAAATAAACGGCGAAATAGCGAAATGGGAAGCAATCACGAACACCCGAAAAAATAAATTGATTGATCGTAATTTTGCCAGTATATATTATTTAAGGGAGTTTGATTCTCAATGACCTCTCCCCGACCCTCCCCTTCAAGGGGAGGGAGCAGGGGTGTCATGAATTTCAGACTTTTATCCAAAGACGAAATCCTGGCCGTCTAAAGCAAGTTAAAACAGAGGAATATTAAATGTGTAACGATAAAAAAGTATTTCCTGCTCACCCGACAGGCACAGGGTCTCCCTCCCCTTGAAGGGGAGGGTCGGGGAGAGGTCATTTGCATGCAGATGAAGACTTCCTGGTCGTAACAGGTAAAATTGCGTTTAATCAAATAAATTAATATGATTGTGAGTAAATGACAAAATAACGCATGAGTGAAACGGGAATAATACTGGTGGGATTTTTTGTGGTTTCGTTCCTTATGGGGGCTGTCACCGGGCTTGTGCATAACAAGCTGCTTGCGAAGTATGCCATGATCCTGTATGTGTTTATCCATATTGCCTTTTCGGGATACTGCTGGATTCATCTTGGAGAAACGGTGCTTGACTACTTTACCTTTGACCCCCTTGGCGTTTTATTGCTCTCCATTCTTTCGGTTCTCACCGTCACGACGGTATTCCATGGATTTATATATGTGAAGGATGCCCGGCCCAGGGTTTACGGCATATACCACGGGGCGCTGATCGCACTGATAGCCTCGATGTCGGGTGCCTACCTTGCAAACGGGATGACAACCGTCTGGATATTTGTTGAAGCTACAACGCTTGCGGTAGCAGCCCTGATTTACCACGACCGCACACAGATGGCGCTGGAGGCCACCTGGAAATATGTTTTCGTCTGTTCGGTAGGCATCGCCCTGGCTTATCTCGGGATTCTCTTCCTTGGCTTTACCGTCCATGATGCACGGCTTCTTCACCTCTCCTTCGGCAGCATCACCGAAATCGCCAGGATGGCCAACCCGCTCTACCTGAAAATCGCATTTGTCTTTGTCCTTGTTGGCTACAGCACCAAGATGGGGCTGTTCCCCATGCATACGGTAACGGTTGACGCCCACACGGTTTCGCCCCCCCCGATCAGCGCATTTATATCAACAACGCTGATGAATGTAGGGTTCCTGGCCATCTTTCGCATCTATGCCCTATTCTCTGCAACCACCATCCTGCCCTTTATGAACCATGTGCTGATCCTCTCCGGTGTGCTGTCGCTGCTGGTGTCGGCCGGGTACATGCTTAAAGCCAAGCACAACAAACGGATGCTTGCCTATTCAAGCCTCGAAAATATGGGAATCGTCGCCATCGCGCTCGGGGTTGGAGGCATTGGTTATTACGCAGCCATACTTCATATTGTACTCCATTCCTTTACCAAGGCAGGACTGTTTTACCAGATGGGTCAGTCGTACCGGGTGATGGGGACCTACAAGCTTGACGAATCGGGAAACTACATGGCCCTTTACCCGGCCGGTGCAACAGCGCTCTTGCTTGGTTTCCTGTGTATCACAGCCATTCCGCCATCGGGGATGTTCATCTCGGAGCTCTACCTGATGAAGGCCATGGTTCATAGTGGTGATTACATGCTGCTTGCCGCTACCGCCCTCCTGCTCTGTTTCGTGCTGTATGCGCTTCTTACCAGGGTGCTGCATATTGTCTATTCACAGCCACGCGAAAAACCGCTTCACGAAATGCACCGGGTCAACCCGTGGCAATCGGCCAGTCAGTATTTTCTGTTCGGGTTGGTCATCTTCATCTGCTTTGTCCAGCCTGCGCCTTTCCGCCAGCTGATTGAATCGATCATCATAGCACTTCCGAAATAATGAGTGACAGGAGATATACCGAACTGCTGACGAACCCGGGAACAGTGAAACTGTCGGATATCCCGGTACTGGACTATACCGAATTTGCCGGTTTTATCGACCTGATGATGGGAGAGGAGGGAACCCATTGCGTAGCCTATTTTGCCCTTCCGCAGAACGATAAATACAGGTTTATCTGTTGTATGGCCGCGGATGAAAATCATGAGCTGGTGCTCCTTTCACACGAACAAGCCCGGGTTCCGGCTCCGTCATTGCCATCTCTCACGGCCCGGCATTTTCAGTTTCATATCTTTGAACGGGAGATTCATGAAAATTTCGGCATCGGGTTCCCCGGGCACTCCTGGCTGAAGCCGCTCCGCTACCCGTTCAACAGGGCGGATATGGCAGAGGTGATGGATAACTACCCGTTTTATACAATTGAGGGCGGGGAGCTGCACGAAGTGGGAGTCGGCCCCATTCACGCCGGGATTATTGAACCGGGTCACTTCCGTTTTATCTGTCACGGGGAGAAGGTGTTGCATCTTGAAATCCATCTTGGCTACCAGCATCGGGGCGCAGAGCACCTGCTTGTTGAAAACCAGGGTATCCTCCGGCAATCGGTCCTGGCCGAAAGTATTGCAGGCGATACAGCCGTGGGCCATTCCATGGCCTATGCCGGCGTTATAGAGTCACTTGCAGGAATCACGGTTTCCCGGCGACTGTCGGTTGAACGGGTGGTCGCGCTGGAACTGGAACGTATCGCCATGCATATCGGCGATACCGCCGCGCTTTGTACCGATATCGCCTACCAGTTCGGCCAGGTGGTGAACGAAGCCCTGCGGACAATTGTCATCAACACGACCCAGCTATGGTGCGGTAACCGTTTCGGAAAAGGGCTTATCCGCCCCGGAGGAACCAATTATCCTCTCTCCGGCGATATCGTTGACGCGGTGCTGACCAACCTGGAAGATGTGGAAGAACGGTATTTGCAAATAACCGGAAAAATATTCTCCCTCCCCAGTGTGCTGAGCCGCTTTGAAAGTACCGGGAAGGTAACTACCATGCAGGCTTCGCTGATTGGCGCTGTCGGAATGGCAGCCAGGAGCAGCGGGATGTACCGCGACATAAGGTGGTCGCACCCCTTTTCGGCCTACGTTGAACACCCCTATGAGCCGGTCATGCTGCACAAGGGAGATGTGTGGACAAGGGCCATGCTGCGTAAGGCGGAGGTCGTCAAGTCGATCGGTGTGATCAGGGAACTGCTGACTGAAATTACGGGCTCAAAATCACAGGTTCCGGTTTCTGGTTCTGAACATCAGCAATCCGAAACCTCGGTGAAGCCTCAGTATGAAGCTGTGCTTGCACCCTCGTCACTGGCCATATCACTTGTAGAAGGCTGGAGAGGGGAGATCTGTCACGTTGCCATAACCGGTGATTCTGGCAATATGGTTCATTACAAGGTGAAGGATCCGTCATTCCATAACTGGATGGCCCTGGCCCTTGCCGTGAGAAACCAGGAAATCTCCGACTTCCCGCTATGCAACAAGAGCTTTAACCTGAGTTATTGCGGAAATGATTTGTAGCGAATTCAAAGCTGGTTGCCGGGGAGATGAAATTGTTCCGGAAATAGTCGATAAAGTAAAATACAGGTATGCCATTTAAGGAATTTAGTATTTTTCGGAGGCATGGCAGGCAGTTTGTTCCTGACCTGCGTAAGGTAGTCCTGCCGGGGAATTTTCGGGGAAGACCCGTAATCAGCGGTGACATCACCAGGGAAGAAGCAATGACGGCAGCCAGCCTGTGCCCTGTCGGGGCAGTTGCTGTTGCCCCCTGTTCGATTGATCTTGGGAAATGTGTCTTCTGCAGGGAATGTGAATTTGCGCTGCCGGGCAGGATCAGGTTTACCAACGACTGGAAGATTGCATCCAACCTGCGGGAAAACCTTGTTATTGCAGCCGGAAACGATCAGCCTGTGTTGCTTGATCCGGGAAAGGTACGCAAGGAAATACTTTCATTTTTCAAACATGCGTTGAAGCTGCGGCAGGTATCTGCAGCCGGGGATAATTCGGCGGAGATGGAGCTCAACGCAGCCGGGAATGTCAACTTCGATATGGGAAGGTATGGAATTGAATTCGTGGCTTCTCCGCGCCATGCCGACGGCCTTGTCATTACGGGCCCCCTTTCGGCGAACATGGCCGAAGCGCTCCGGATATGCTATGACGCCGTCCCCTCTCCGAAAATTATTATCCTGGCAGGCACCGATGCCATCAGCGGCGGTATATTCAGCGGAAGCCACGCCCTGAACAGGGAATTCATCAGCAAATACCCTGTCGACCTGTTTGTCCCGGGCAATCCACCGCACCCGCTTACCTTTATCAATGGTATTCTTGACCTCACGGGGCGCAGGTGAAACTACCGGCTAACCCGGTTGCTGATTTTTCCTCACACAATTCATGATCGCCGCCTGGCTTCCCCGATCAATAAATTATTAAGTTTGTAGCGTATTTGTCATGGATGATGCGGGAAACGGTCACGGCATCAGGCGGGAAATGGAATTTAACACCCCCTCTGTGACTAAAACAGCGAAACTCCTTTCATTTCAAGGGTCAGGCGATCAATCACCAACAGGTTAAAATTATTGCAGGAATGGCAACAACAATAAATAAAAGAGTTGAAAAGCCCCATCCGGGAACGCGTAAACCCCCGGTGAAACCTGCCGGTAAGGCGGGGGAAAAACCCGGATTATTGTTTAAACAGGAGATGATACTCCTGGCAATTATTGTAGCAATCACACTCGTTGCATTTCTCCCCACACTCCGCAATGGCTTTGTTTTATGGGACGACCCGGAGTATACATTTGAAAACCCGCTGCTGAAGAATTTTAGTTTTGCAAAAGTTTTTTCTTTTTCAACCTCCTATATGGGGAATTACCATCCCCTTACACTACTCTGGTTTCACTGGGAAACACTGATCTTCCCAATGGGGAATCCCAATATTTCCGGGGGGTTTGACCCATTCTGGTTTCACCTCAACAACCTGTTGCTGCATCTGCTGAATACAGTCCTGGTCTTTTGCCTGGTTTATGAATTGCTTGACAGGAAAGGATGGAAAGCGGCGGCCGTTACAGCCCTGTTTTTCGGCATCCATCCCATGCATGTCGAATCGGTTACCTGGGTTTCGGAATTGAAGGATGTACTGTACACCGCATTCTTTCTTGGCGCAGCCTGGTGTTATGTGCGTTATGTCCGCAAAAAAAACGTGAAATATCTGCTGGCGGCATTCCTGCTTTTTCTCCTTTCCTGCCTGGCAAAAGGCCAGGCTGTTACACTGCCCTTGCTTTTTGTGTTGTTCGATTACTACCTGGGACGACGATATGATAAAACCGCGTGGCTGGAGAAATTGCCGTTTTTTGCATTATCTCTATTTTTCGGGATCATCGCGATTCAATCCCAGGATTCCGGATCGGCCATCAACCGGAACTATGACCTGCTCAGCAGTCTGTTCTACGGGTGTTACGGGCTCCTGGTTTACCTCTGGAAGATGGTGCTCCCGATTCATCTTTCCGGTTCCTATCCCTATCCTGTTGACCCGCTTAAGCCCCTTCCCGGCTATTTTTACCTGTTGCCGCTCATTTTAGCCCCCTTCGTCTTCGTGATCTTTAAAACCTTAAAGTATTCAAAAGACTACCTGTTCGGTGCACTGTTTTTTGTCTTCTCAATTTCTGTAACACTGCGGTTCATCCCATTGGGCGACAGCATCGTTGCCGAACGTTATACCTACATACCCTATATCGGGTTGTTTTTTATCTTCGGCCGTCTGTATGCCAGGTACAGCGGGATGACCAGGTGGAACAGGATAGCCCCCGCAGGATTGGTCCTGGTGACGCTGCTCCTCTTTTTATCGACCTGGCAACGCACCCAGGTATGGAAGGACAGCTATTCCTTCTGGGGCAATGTCGCCGAACATTACCCGGATTACTGGCGCAGTTATGCCTGTATGGGACGGGAGTACAACAAGGCCGGCGATACCGCGAAAGCTCTTGAAAATTTCAACAAAGCCTGTGAAAGAGACAAATGGGTGCCGCCCGATCCCTTCATGCACCGCGGGGTTATGTATGTAAACAAATTGCATGATTATGACAGGGCGATTGCTGATTTTAAGAAAATCATTTCATTTCCCAATAAAAAGGACCCGACCCAGTTGGAAGCCCGGCAAAACCTGGGGCTGGCATATAATAAAAAGGGAGATTTTCAAAATGCCATCCAGGTACTGGATGAGGCTATTGCGATAGATCCAAGCCAACCGGTCAGCTATTTCCAGAAGGGGGTTGCCCTCACCGGTGAAAATAAATTAAGGGAGGCTGAAGAGGCCTACACGCAGGCTGTCAGCCTGTCGCCTGGCTATGCTGATGGCTATTTCAGCCGGGGTGTTCTCTACACCGACTACATGCAGCTGTATGACAAGGGAATCGCCGATTTCCGGAAGGTCCTTGAACTGGAGCCGCAGAACCAGGATGCAAATTTCAATATAGCCATTTGCTACTTAAAGAAAAAGATGACGAAAGAGGCGATAGAGAGTTTCACCAGGGAGATTAACAAGAGTCCGGATAACGGGGTGTTGTACAACTTCAGGTCTCTTGCCTATGAACAGGAGGATGACTATGTGCGGGCCTACAATGACCTGGTGAAGGCAAAGCAAATGGGGGTGAATATCTCCGGCCAGCGGTTAAATGAAGCCAGGACAAAGGCTAAAATTCCCAACTAGGGTATAACCCGGGACCCTGCGGGAGATGAAAAATCAGGACTGGCCGCACTTTGCGGCCAGTCCTCCTGGTTCCCGATATCGGGAGCATTCCGATTCTGCCAGATCGGAAAACCATGATTGTTATATTAATAGTCGCAGGGCTGTTCACGGGCCTGGCCGGGGTCATGGGGAGTTACCCAGGGCTTTTCAATGCATGGAGTAATTCTTTCCTGTCCCGGGTCACGCGGTGTCACCCAGGGCTTGTTGCCGAAAAACATCACAAAACCAATCATGGCAGCGATTCCGAAGATCATTATCTTTTCCATAGGATTCAGTTTTAAAGGGTTGACTGATAATTACAAATCAAAACTACAATCCCGGAAAGGCGAAAACAAAAGGAATATGTATCCCGCCCTGTTGCTCAATTGATTGTTGAGAAACTGCTGGTAAACCAGTTTGACCTGATTTTTGCCGGTTTTACCGGACGCAGGGGGTTTTACCGGATAAACCGGGGGATTCAGAAAGTAAAAAGGGGATCAACACCGCCGGCAAGCTATTTTTTATAGGCAGGATCGAGCTGGCCGGCCCTGTCGAGGTATTCTTTCGCAAGTTCCGGTTTATTAAGCGAACGGTAGGTGATGCCAAGGAAGTAATTTGCCCCGGCATGACCGGGGTTGATGCGCAGTGTCTTTTTAAAATTTTCAACGGCAAGGTCAAGCCTTCCCTGGTTGCCGTACATACTTCCAAGGTTGTAATAGCCATCTTCAAAATTTGTATCCAGGGCCACTGCCTTTTTATAAAGCTCCATCGCCTTTGGGAAATCTCCCCTTTCGAAATAGATGATACCCAGGTTTGAATAGGTGATGGCCATCTTTGAATTGAGCTGAAGTGCCTTCTCGTAACATCTCAGGGCCTCTTCGGTATTTTTAATCCGGTAATTGGCCAGCCCGAGCTGCTCATAGCCCTCGGTAAAGGTGGGCAGGATGGTCACGCATGCCGTAAATTCATGGATGGCCTGCTGCATGATTTCATTATAATGTTCCCTGTTTTCAGGCTCCTTTGCTTTTTCCCTGTAGGCCATTCCTGAATAGTAGCGCATGTGGGCGCTGTTCGGGGAGCGTTTGACATCGGCCATGGTCAGCGACCAGCCATCATGCCATTCCTGGTTCCGGGCCACGGTTTTCATTGAGAATAATACAAGGATGATGCCTGTGGCCAGCCATACGGCAGGGTGTTTCACGAAGATCCCCATCATCCCCTCTTTTTGTTCCACCGGTTTTGAACTGCCGGGAAGCTTCAGCAGTGCAATCCCCGCCAGGAGGCAAAACCCGACCGACGGGAGAAACAGCAACCGTTCGGCGAATGATGTTCCGATCAGTGTGAAGATATTGCTGTAGATACTCATGGTAACCAGGAAGTACAGCAAGCCGAAGACAACCATCGACCGCTTCCTTACATTCATGAATGCGTAGATCAGCGCCCCTGCGTAAACCAGGAATGATGCCCATACCAGCGGATCGGCCCAGCCCACAAGGGGTATCTGGTTGTACGAATAATCGGAAACAAGCTGGTATGGAAAAACCAAAAGGAGCAGGTATTTCCCCAGGATCATGATGGCAGTGGCCAGCCGGGTCTGAATATCCGGTGCGGCAACGAGCAGGTTGTCGCCCATGAACGGGGAAAACGGGGTTGCATAGGTCGAAAGCACCTGGTGCCTGATTAAAAGGTAGATGGCAGCCGGCACCAGGAGCAACGCCGAAGCTGTGACCAGCCGTTTTGTATCGCTCTTGGTGAAATACCAGCCGATTAACGGGAAAATTACAAGGAAGGTCACCACCCCCTCCTTCGAAAAAAAGGCAAGCAGGTAAGCCGCCATGGCCCCGGCCAGGTATTGGATCCTGTTCTTTTCGAGGTACCGGATGAATGCCAGGATCGCCAGGAACAGAAAGAAAGTGGACATGATCTCATCCCTGCTTTTAATATTGGCAACAACTTCGGTGTGTATCGGGTGAAAGAGCCACAGGAGCGAAACCAGCAGGGGAAGCAGCGACCCCTTGTCGGGGACTATTTTCCGAAGAATAAAAAAGAGCAGCGAACAGGTCAGGGCATAAAACAGTATATTGATAAAGTGCCCCAGTGCCGGGGTTTCGGGTGCGATCTGCCATTCTATCGCAAACATGATGAGGGAGAACGGGCGGTAAAGGTTGTCGGACAACAGGCGGAAACCATACCGGTAAGGAGTCTGCAGAATCATCGGAATTCCCTCTATCCCCCGTTTTACAACAAAGTTGTTGCCCATCACGCTGGAGTCGTCCAGTACATACTTGTTCGGGATCGTATTGGCATACAGGGCAAAGGCAAGTAAAAAAAGGATCAGCGCCCAACGCCTTTCATTCCTTGAAAAAAACGAAGGGCTGGCGGCTTTGGCCGCAATTGCCTGATGGGTCGGTTTCCTGGGAGTGGTTTTTTTAGTCGGGGCGTTGATTTTCATATGATAATATTTATTTTTTTCGGGCCATATGGAATAGCCATAAATTATCATTCACGGTTTGCATGAACGCTGTTATTA
>JBAXFZ010000026.1:0-19182 GCA_037139685.1 Bacteroidota bacterium | reverse complement strand
GTTTCTTCCTGCCCGGGGTGCCTGTGCCCGATTTGAAAGTTGATGTTACGCCCGCCCGGGTTGAACGCGGGAAATACCTGGCAAACCATGTGACGGTATGCGTCGATTGCCACTCGGTTCGCGACTGGACGAAATTTTCGGGACCGCTCAACCCCGGGACCGAGGGAAAGGGCGGCGAATCCTTTGGCCATGCAATGGGGCTCCCGGGTGATTTCTTTGCCACCAATATAACACCCTACACCCTTTCCAAATGGTCAGACGGCGAAATATACCGGGCTATCGTAAACGGTGTGGGAAAGGGAAACCGCCCCCTGTTCCCGATCATGCCCTATCAGTATTACCGCCATCTTGGAAGTGAAGATGTTTACAGCATCATTGCCTACCTCCGTACACTCCCTTCAATATCCAGCGATCCGCCCGCATCGAAGGCCGATTTCCCTGTGAACATCATTATGCATACCTTCGCCGAAACGGCAGCTCCTTCTGCTATCCCACCAAAAAGCGACTCAGCGGGCTATGGAAGGTACCTGGTATCCGTTGCTGCCTGCAAGGATTGTCACACCCCCTTTGTAAATAACCAACTGGATGAAAAAATGAGCTTTGCAGGAGGACGGGAGTTCAAAATGCCCTCAGGAGTGCTCTATTCGGACAATATTACCCCGGATCCCGAAACCGGAATCGGCCGCTGGACAAAAATGGAATTTGTGAAGCGGTTCAAGTCGTACGACCTGGCCACCTATCTGCCGGCGGGGCTTAGCCAGGGGGAGATGATGACAGTCAAACCATGGACGATGTTTGCAGGTATGGATACCACCGACCTTGAGTGCGTCTATACCTATCTGAAAACGCTGAAGCCTTTAAAGAACAGCCATCCTCAATGGATACCCTCGGCGAAATGACCTTTTCAGGATAACAGCCCGGGCCTGTAAAAAGGCAACCGGGACTACCCCGGATTATGCCCGGTTGAATTTTTAGCGACTTCTCCCTGCCGGGAAATTCTTCATCCCACCGCTGGTATTTCAGGTGAACGGCATCCATATATATTCAGGAGATCAAGGGATGCAGGGAAACGAAAGATCCCCACGGACTGCTTTCAAAACAAGAACCTGAAAAAAACATAAACTCACATGAAAGGATTTTTCATTACAATTTACCTGTCGCTGCTGTCATTCCTTCTTATGTCGCAAGGGATCGTCAATGTTTCACCTGCCACAGCCCTTCTCAATGCGACCGGGGTGAACGTCACCTTTGTTCTCGATTCAGCCATGGCACCCCCGGGACCGGTGATGCCGGGAACCGTAAATATCGGCCCGTCGCTGGGAACCAATGTGACCCGGAACAATCAATATGTCTATGCAACATTCGATTTTACGCACATGGTCCCGGGAAAGTATAACGCAGTGGTCATTTTCCCGGGACCGCCACCATCATCCCCGCCAGTCTATTTTACCTCCCCTGCCGCATTTACCGTTACCGACACCGTTACAACCCCCTGGACGGTTAGCGGGACGAATGTGACCAACTGTTACGATACTGTCCATGTGATTCCCTGCCCGACCAATCCGTCAGCCCCTTTTTATGGTCAGTATAACGGGATTACCCCTTCATTCATGAATAATGGAGACGGTACCATCACCGACCAGGTAACGGGGCTGATGTGGCAGCACGATCCGGGAGCCAAAAAAACCTATGTAGATGCCATCCAGGGAGCACACACCCTGGCCCTCGGCGGGTTTAATGACTGGAGACTGCCTACCATAAAAGAGCTCTATTCCCTGATCGAATTTACCGGGACCGACCCGAGCGGGGTGATGAACGGAATCTCTTTGTCGCTCCTGACCCCCTTTATCGACACAAACTATTTTGTTTTCCATTACGGGGATACAACGGCCGGCGAACGGATCATCGACGCACAGTACTGGAGCTGCTCCGAATTTGTTTCAACCGTCATGGGGCAGGACCATTCCGTTTTCGGTGTCAATTTTGCCGACGGACGCATCAAAAGTTACGGGAGGCAGATGATGGGCGCCGACAATAAGTTATTCACACAATATGTTCGCGGGACAACCGGTTATGGCATCAACCATTTCACCGACAACGGCGACAGCACTGTAACCGACCAGCGTTCCCACCTGATGTGGAGCAGGGGTGATTGCGGTCACGGGATGAACTGGCAGGCCGCCCTGGCATGGGTACAGGCGAAAAACGCGCAGAACTGGCTTGGACACAACGACTGGAGGCTGCCGACGACCAAGGAACTCGAGAGCATCGTTGATTACAGCCGTTCCCCGGCCACTACGAACTCCCCGGCCATTGACCCGGTTTTCACCTGCACCTCCATAACCAATGAAGCCAGCCAGCCCGATTACCCGTGTTACTGGGCTTCCACCACCCACGGGGACTTCATGGGCCACGGCCGGAATGGAGCCTATGTGGCCTTTGGGCGTGCCATGGGATATTTCAATGGTATGTGGCAGGATGTGCACGGGGCAGGTGCCCAGCGCAGTGATCCAAAACAGGGGGATCCCAATGCCTGGCCTACCGGACACGGACCCCAGGGTGATGCGATCAGGATCAACAATTACCTGCGTTGTGTAAGGGATGTGACCGGCACAACAGGGATCAGCCAGCCGGCAGGAGGCACATTCACCCTGAATTTCTTCCCGAATCCAACCCATGGGGACTTCACCCTAACCTTCACCCTGCAGCAGTCTCAGCAGGTCAGGATCGAATGTGTGAACGCACATGGCATTACTGTGTTTGTTTCGGATATCGGCACCCGGTCTGCGGGAGAACACCAGGTGCCCGTCAGGCTGTCATTGGCACCCGGGCTTTACCTTGTGAGGCTTACGGCAGGAGATGAGGTAATGGTGAAAAAGATGGTGGTTTTGTAGAATGCAAAATGCAAAATGCAAATGGCAAAATGCAAATGGCAAGGCGGGGAACCGTTTTGCCATTTTGCATTTTCAGGGTTTAACCGGGCAACCCTCAATCCTTCCTGTAGTCTTAACTGATAGTTAAATTTACTTATAAGAGAGCTGATGCCGGGAACCCGGCAGGGCTGATGTTTCATGAAAAGTTGAAAACAGTCAACGCCGGTAAATTTTTTGTTGATACTTTTAATGGCCGGTTAAAAGGGTATAATATACCGGGATGGGTTCAAAACCATGCCGGGTGACGGAATGACGACCCTATAGTGGGAACGCAGGTTTAAAGGGAGAGATCCCCTTTGAAGCAGCCCTTCAGCCAAATGAATTAAACCGAAGTTTTTTTTAAGAGATTAAAAATGCCTATGAAAAAGACGATTTACATAGTTTTGTTTGTTCCGTTCCTTTATTTCTTTGTCATCGGTGCGTCAGGCCAGGCACCCAACACATGGATCCAGATGAGTGATGTCGGGATCAACCTCCCCAATGGTCCTACAGGAAGGCATAGCGCGGTTGGATTTAGTATCGGGACCAAAGGCTATATCGGCACAGGCCAGGACGGCAGCAGCCTGAGGAATGATTTCTGGGAATTTGACCAGGCGACAAATGTATGGACCCAGAAGGCCAGCTTCGCGGGACCGGCGAGATCCGGAGCCGCGGGCTTCAGTATCGGCACCAAGGGATATGTCGGAACCGGTATGGCCGGGGCGAGTAAAAACGATTTCTGGGAATATGATCCTGCAGCCAATACCTGGACCCAGAAAGCCAGTTTCGGCGGGAGCGCGAGAAATGCAGCTGTTGGTTTCAGCATCGGGTCCAAAGGTTACATAGGGACAGGCTATGATGGTGCCAACAAAAACGATTTCTGGGAATATGACCCTGCCGCCAATTCCTGGACCCAGAAGGCCCCTTTCGGGGGAACGGGAAGGTATGGTGCGGTTGGATTCAGCATCGGGTCCAAAGGGTACATAGGTACCGGTTATGATGGTGCCAATAAAAACGACTTCTGGGAATACGACCCAACCGCCAATGCATGGACGCAGAAAGCAGCCTTTGCCGGTACGGCAAGGTACGGTGCGGTCGGGTTCAATGCAGGAGCAAAAGGATATGTCGGGTCAGGAACAGACATAACCTCTAACAGGGGCGATTTCTGGGAGTACGATCCTGCTGCAAATTCATGGACCCTCGAAGCCGGCTTTGCAGGAGCGGCCAGGAATAATGCCGTTGGTTTTGGCATAGGGCTGAAAGGATACGTAGGGACAGGGGCTGATATCGGTGACTATAAGGGCGATTTGTGGGAGCTTGATCCCACGGCCAATACATGGACCCGAAAAACGAATTTTGCCGGGCTTCCCAGGTACCTGGCCGTTGGTTTTGCCATTGGTACGAAAGGTTATATCGGAACAGGGGGAGATGCCGGTGGCAAGCGAAATGATTTCTGGGAATTTGACCCGGTTGCCAATACCTGGACGCAGAAGGCCAATTTCGGGGGCACCGCACGTTACGGAGCCGTTGGTTTCAGCATCGGATCCAAAGGTTATATCGGAACCGGTTTCGACGGGAGTGTTAAAAACGATTTCTGGGAGTATGATCCTGCCTCCAACACATGGACACAGAAAGCACCCTTCGGGGGAACTGCCCGGATAGACGCTGTAGGTTTCGGCATCGGCACCAGGGGATATATCGGCACCGGTTATGATGTCGGCAATAAAAATGATTTCTGGGAGTATGATCCTGCCACCAACACCTGGACCCAGAAAGCCGCCTTCGGTGGAAGCGCCAGGTATGCTGCTACCGGTTTCAGCATCGGAACCAAGGGATTTATCGGCACTGGCACTGATGGCAGTAATAAAAGCGACTTCTGGGAATATGATCCCGCATCCAATTCCTGGACCCAGAAAGCCTCTTTTGTAGGCGCTGCCAGGTCCTATGCCTCCGGGTTCAGCATCGGAACAAAAGGGTATCTTGGCACCGGTTCAAACGGGAGTAAAAAGGGTGATTTCTGGGAGTATGATCCTGCTGCCAATGTATGGACACAGAAAGCAGATTTCGGAGGAACGGCAAGGGATCAAACGGTTGGTTTTGGAATCGGAACCAGGGGGTACATAGGGACCGGGCTTGACGCAATCAACTTCAGGTGCGACTTTTGGGAATATTCGACCTCATGCAGCCTGCCGCCAGCCCCGGTTAATTCCACACCACCTGCCAGCCTTAACATATGTGCCGGAAGCAACACCCTTCTGACTGCCACCGGTTCAGGCATTCTGGGGTGGTACAGCGCTCCGGCAGGTGGCACCTGGCTTGGCGGAGGAGGTGCCTTTACCACCCCTGTGATCAATGTCACCACAACCTATTATGTCCAGGACAGCACCTGTGGTGCCAGTGCTTTACGCACAGCCGTCATGGTTACAGTCAGCCCCGCACCTATAGTGTTTAATGTAACCGGTGGAGGCGCATACTGCACCGGGGGGACAGGAGTGACAGTAGGACTGTCAGGATCCGCTACGGGAATCAATTACGCTTTATACAACGGGGCCTCACCTGCAACAACATTGCCAGGAACAGGCTCGGCATTAACTTTCGGGTTGCTAACGACCGCCGGGACATATTCGGTGGTGGCAACCAACGCTTCAACCATGTGCACAAGTAACATGAATGGAAGTGCCACGGTTACCGTAAATCCCATGCCTGTCGTCTACGCCATGACCGGAGGCGGAACATGCTGTGCCGGCGGAACTGGTATCCCGGTTGGCCTGTCAGGATCGGCAGTCGGAATCAATTATGCTTTATACAATGGTGCCGTGCTTGCAGCAATCGTACCCGGAACCGGCTCGCCGCTGAATTTCGGGTTGCAGACAGTTGCCGGGAACTATACCGTTGTTGCCACAAACCCGGCGACAACCTGCACCAGCAATATGAACGGCAGTGCAACTGTGATTGTAAGTGCTTTGCCGGTGCCAACTGTGACCGGGCCAACGGCGGTTTGCCAGAACTCGGCCGGGAATGTCTATACAACACTTGCCGGGATGGCCGGTTATAGCTGGACCGTTTCATCCGGAGGGACCATAACGGCAGGGGGAACCTCTTTAAGCAATAGCGTGACGGTAACCTGGAACGGACAGGGATCGCAGTCAGTCGGTGTGAGTTGTGTCAATCCCAGCGGATGCGCATCTGCAGTTCCCGGATTCCTCGCTGTAACAGTCTCTCCTGCATCCTTGCCCACTATCTCCGGGAACACGGCACCCTGCACGAATAGCGGCTATACAACCTATTCTACAGAGCCGGGGATGAACCTCTATAATTGGAATGTATCTTCGGGCGGGGCAATATTTGCGGGCCAGGGAAGTAACACCCTCCAGGTTGAATGGATCATTCCCGGGGCACAAACCGTTTCGGTGAGCTACGTTAACCCCGGGGGATGCGGTTCAGCCTCTCCGGCCATCCTCAGCATCAGTGTTAATGCAGTACCCGGGGTTCCCGTAACCATTAACGGGCCTTCAATGGTTTGTGCCGGGCAGCAGGGGGTCCCATATTCCGTTCCTGCAGTACCGGGTGCCACGGCTTACCTATGGTTCCTCCCCGTCAACGCAACCATCTCCTCAGGCAGCGGCAGCAACAGCATTCTGGTAAACTTTGCTGCCAATGCTCAAAGCGGACCTGTAACAGTGGTGGCAAATAATATATGCGGAGATGGCAATCCTTCACCCCCCCTTAATGTTACTGTAAACTCCGTGCCTGCAGCAGCAGGGGCCATTTCCGGTCCTGCCTCCGTTTGTTCCGGCTCGCAGGGGATTGCTTACTCAACCGGGGTCATCTCAGGGGCGACGGGATATATATGGACTGTTCCTTCGGGTGCTGTAATTACAAGTGGGGCCAATACCAATGCCATAGGTGTGAACTTTGGCGCAACAACTGGCACTCTCACTGTTTCAGGGATAAATTCATGCGGTACCGGAACGGTTTCATCCGGTTTTACAGTTACGGTTAACCCCATACCCGCGGCACCGGCTATCACGGTAAACGGTTATGTTCTCACATCTTCTGCTCCAACAGGGAACCAGTGGTATCGCGACGCAACAGCTGTTTCCGGAGCTACGGGACAGACCTACACGGTGCCTGCTACTGCCCCGGGGTGGTACTGGAGTGTTGTAACCCTGGAAGGTTGTGCTTCCGACACCTCCAACCATCAATATATACTGGGTGTCGGCACCGGAGAGAGAATGCCGCCTGATGTCAGCATTTACCCTGTGCCAAGCAATGGCCATTTCAGTATATCGATCAGCAATCATGTTGCAACATCCTATAAACTTGAGATTTACAATACAATTGGTGTAAAGATCATACATGATATGACTATTCAGGTGCAGAGGAACACGGTTACGCCGGTTGACATCAGCCATGTTTTGCCGGGCCTGTACACCATCAAACTAACTGCACCCGGTCAAAGGTTTGTATATAAAATACTGGTGAGCGGTGAATAGGTATTAAACCTGTCTGATTCTTTCATCGAGTTGGTGGAGAGATCAGTTCATTTAAAGAAAAATTGCGGCCAGGTCATCCCTGTTTTCTTTTATTCAGGTACATTTGTGTCTAATATGGATTTCACTGCCGTGCTCACCTCCCTGGAATGATCACTGAACCCAAACCGGCACCTGATCTGGTAAAGACTTACCTGCCACCAGATGTTGCTTCGGAACAAACCTTAAGGTGACATACCCATGATGACAATCAGCATGCAAACTCTGAATGATTATGATTGACATTGCAAATGGCTCAAAAAATAAATGCATTCAAATGAAAGTACTCTTCATGTTAATGGCGTTCATTATGATGATGACAGTGCAAGCCCAAAATAACCAGGGTCAGGACCAGGGATCATCAAAGTTTCCCGGCAAGGCCGCCCTGAAAACCGCCGCCTGTACATACAACATCATCCCCTCGGAGAATAAAACATGGGGTTATGACATCTATATAGAAAAACGGCTGTTCATACACCAGCCGGCTGTGCCGGGGCTGCAGGGGAAAGATGGTTTTAAAACCAGGGCCGGTGCTGAAAAGGTGGCCAGGCTGGTGACCGGCAAGATAAAAAAGGGTGAAATGCCCCCCAGTGTTACAGTTGAGGAGATGAAAAAATTAAAGGTACTTTAAAATCCAAATGTGACACCAGGTCTATCTTTTAATAAACCTTGCAGTAAAAAGGCTTTGCAACCCTGAAATCTTAATAAAGTAAATCCCGGGGGCCAGGTTTTCAACGTGCTGCCTGATCTCCTTTCCTGAAAAATCAGCCGACATGACGGTGTTCCCGATGATATCCAGGATATCGAAATGGTCAGGCCTGCCTCCGGAGTTTTCAACGGTAACCGACAACAGGCTTCCAACAGGGTTGGGATAAACGTATATTCCGGGATTCCTGATTTCACCGGTTCCCATCGGGCCGTCGTACATCATCACGGTGACCCTGCCGGAATTGCTTTCATCGGTGAAAGCAACCCAGGGCTGGCCCGACTGGCTTATCCGGAGCGTTGTCTGGGCGCACGCCCCCGGTGTGAATCCCGGTGTGCCAAGGTAAATCCATGTGGTACCATCGAAGATCATGGCCGATGCCATATAACCGTTGGCGGCATCCTGGAATGCAACAATGGCCTGGCCACCCTGGCTGAAACCAAGGCTTGTCCAGCCGGCAGCCCCGGCCGAAAACCCGGGGCTGCCGGCGTTGACCCATCCTGAACCGTCAAATCTCATCACAGTTGCTCTCCAGCCGTTGGCTCCATCGGCATAGGCAACCCATGGATCACCGGCAGGACTGAAAGCAAGGCTGATGGAATCCATTACACCTGCTGAAAACCCTGCAATTCCAACCAGTTCCCAGACACTACCGTTTAATTTCATAACGGTTGCCCTGCCCATCGACCCCGACTGGTCGGAACCGAAGGCCACCCATGGATTCCCGGCAGGATCTATGGCAATTACAGGGTTACGGGCAAAACCTGGTGTAAAGCCCGGCAAGCCGGCATTAACCCAAGCGTTACCGTCAAATTTCATTACAGTTCCTTTGCTGTTTGAGGCAACATCCTGGTATACGATAAACGGGGTCCCGGCTGTGTTCACAGCCAGCGAGGTGTGGAATACCTCACCGGCCGAAAACAGGGAGTTCCCGGTGAATTCCCAGCTGGTCCCGTTAAAATGGAGCAGTGAGGCTTTGCCGGTTGAACCGGTTACCTGGCGGAACCCGACCATTGGCGTCCCTGCGGGGTCAAAAGCAAGGCTGGGGAAATACCCGGTGACGGATGGATTGATCTGGCCGACCTCGCTCCAGTCCGTTCCGCTGAGGGCCATGAGATGGAGATTTAAAGCGGCCCGGTCGCAGAATGCCACGCAGGGCTGTCCCGAAGGATGAAATGCCAGGCTCACTCCAAGAGCATCGCCTGCTGAAAATCCGCCGTTTCCTGCAACCTGCCAGTTGCCGGCTGCAGCTGCTTTTGACATCTGACCCGTTGCAGTGCCCTGGGCAAAAACAGAGAACCCGGATAAAATGGCGGCAAGCCCCGCCGCCAGCATCAAATAGAACAACTTTTTCATATTTCAAAGGATCAGGAATGAATAGAAGAATTAAAAAACTACGGGAACCCCTGGCTCAAGTTGAAAATTGCACTTCAGGTGCCCTGTAAACCAGACACTTAAAACCATCCATGGTTGCCTGCTGCCTTTTATGTTTTGCACTCCGCCTTTTACACTTTGCACTTTGCACTTTGCACTTTGCATTTTACACTTTGCACTTTGCATTCATTTTTTCTTTCTTACATTTGACTCCTATGAAAAAGCTCATTTTCTGGCTTCTTGTAATAGCATTTCATCCCTGTTTTGCGCAGACCGCTCCTTCGGTTCAATACACCCTGGTGCCGGGGTGGGGAACCAATACGATGCTGCAGGGGAGGGTCAGCAATACAACCCTTGCCGATCATGGTGTTGCTGTTTATATTTTCCTGGAGGAGGCAGGCGGTTGGTGGAACAAACCCTATGCAGGCACCCCCGTTACCCCGATCCGGCCCGATTCGGGTTTCAGCGTCAATATTGCCATTGCAGCAACCGATCCCTATGCGACAAAGATCATTGCCTTCCTGGTACCCTTGTCCTATGTGCCTCCCGTACTTTCCGGAGGGGATCTTCCTGCCCAATTGTTGTCATATCCCTATGTTGTTTCCTGCAGGCCGCATGGGAACCGGGTTATTTCATGGTCGGGCCTTGAATGGGTGGTAAAAAAATCAATAGGGAGCAGCCCGATTCCCATGGGACCCGGCCCAAACATATTCAATGACAACGATACGATGGTATGGGTTGACAGCCGGCAGAAGCTGCATCTCCGGATTGCAAGGCATGGCAGTGCCTGGCATTGTTCCGAACTGATCTGTAAATCATCACTTGGGTATAAACGGTATAGTTTTGAAGCCGGAAGCAGGGTCGATCTACTGGACCCAAATGTCATCGCCGGAATGTTTACATGGGATGACTGTGCCCCCTTTGCCAGGCCTCCCGATCCGGCATACCGGGAAATTGACCTTGAATTTTCCAGGTGGGGTGATCCCGGTAATAAAAATTCACAATTTGTCATCCAGCCTTACGATATTCCCGGCAATATGAATCGTTTCGATATGAACCTTGCCGGAACCGGCCATTCCGACCATTTCTTCGACTGGTCGCCCGACTCCGTTGGTTTTCAAAGCAGGTGGGGGGATTCCTCCTGCTCATGGACATACAACAAAACCATCAATATCCCGGTTCCGGGGAGTGAAAATGTGAGAATCAATTTTTATCTCTACAAAGGGTTTTCCCCGGCTGACCGGTCCAATGCCGAGTTCGTGCTGAATTCATTTACCACCGGGACTGCCGGGGATGCCCCTCTTCCCCGCAATGTAAGGATCTTCCCGAATCCAACCGAAACGGGATGCGAGATTGACCTCTTTGAGACCCAGGGGACTAACAGCGAGATCGGCGTTTTCGACCTCAGGGGGAAACTTGCCAGGAGGATTTTTTCCGGAAAACTTGCAGCAGGGAGAAACAGGCTTGAATGGGATGGCAGGAGAGAAGACGGCGCGAATGCAAGTCCGGGGCTATACCTGCTTTATATAAGGGATTTGATCGGGACCAGGTATTATAAAATCATCAAAATTTAGTATTGGATGCCAATTTGCCTTGTTCTATTTTACTGCCCTTTTGCGCAATCCTGCCGGAATGGGACAGCAGGTATCAATTTAAATCCGGAATGAAAGATCATTTGGGAATAAATAGCTTACCTTTGATCTTATGAAGATATTTCCTTAATATCAGGCCTGTTGGTTGGGATCCTGAACCACACTAAAGCGACTTTACCCTGGGGTGATATCGCCAATAAATTACCAAGATGAGATCAGTCAATTCCGGGCATCAAGAGAGTCGCAATAAGACCTCTTCGTGGAACATTTGGAAAGCATTGATATTGCTGGTCAGTGGTATGGTACTGACAGTTCTGGCAACGCTCTATACGAAGTATAACGAGGAATCAGATGCCTGCCGTGAATTCAGATTAATCTGCAGCGATCTTAAGACCAAGATCGTGACGCGGTTATATGCACATGCAGGACTCCTGCGAAGCGGCTCGGCTCTTTTCTCAGTTTCGGATACAGTAACCCAGTCTATATGGAAGGAGTTTTGCGAACGATCGAAAATTGAAAGAAACCTGCCAGGAATCCAGGGTTTTGGGTTTTCAATGATCATCCCGGCAAATCAGTTGCAAAAGCACATCATTGCTGTCAGGAAACAGGGATTCCGGGATTATGCGATAAAACCTGCCGGAAACAGGTCAACCTATACAACGATCATCTATCTTGAGCCCTTTTCCGGCCGTAATCTGCAGGCTTTCGGCTATGATATGTTTTCAGAGCCAAGACGAAGGAGGGCCATGGAACTTTCCCGCGACTCTGACATGGTTACACTCTCTGACAAGGTAACACTTGTTCAGGAGACAGAAAAGGATGTGCAGGCAGGCGTTCTTATGTATGTTCCTGTATACCGGAATCAAATGCCGGCAAATAACTTTCTGCAGCGTCGTGCAGCCATCAGGGGCTGGGTTTACATGCCGTGCAGGATGAACGATTTGATGACAGGAATCCTGGGCCGGTGGGATTTAACGCGGTCGGGCAGGATCCAGCTGCAGGTATATGATGGTTATGAGTCGGCAAATTCATTGTTGTACGATAGTCAAAAAAATGACACATCAGCCCGCAAGGATGTGTCGGGCAGGAATTTCCGTATCCCTGTGGAATTCAATGGAAAAAGATGGATGCTGCATTTTGTTCAGTCAGGCAATAGCAGCCCGTATTTCCAGGGTAAAGTTGTGCTTGTTTTCCTGGGAGGTCTCCTGATAAGCCTGCTGGTGTACCTTTTGGCCCTTGCCTTGGCTAACACAACCGTCCGTGCAGGAATACTCGCCGGCCGGTTGCTGTCGGAAATTGAAGAGGGCGAAATCCGGTTCAAGAAAATGTTTGCCCACCACAGTTCAATCATGCTCCTTATCAATCCTGAAACAGGCGCGATCATGGATGCCAACCCGGCTGCAGCAGGGTTCTATGGTTATTCTGTCGAAACATTGTGCTCAATGGCAATTGATGAAATTAACAGGTTGCCACATGGACAGCTCGCCATAGAACTCAAAAAGGCCCTGAATCAAAGTCATAATAACTTTATTTTTCGTCACAGGTTAGCCAGTGGTGAAGAGCGTATGGTTGAAGTTTATTCGTCCCCCATTATCCATGAAGAGAAGACCATCCTCTTTTCAATTATCCACGACATTACCGAACGCCTTATTGCAGAAGAGGCCATCGTCCGGTCGGAGGAGGCGTTGCGCATCAGCGAAGATCGTTTAAGACTTGCTGCAAACGCTGGGAATATAGGCATTTGGGATTGGGATGTGGCTCAAAACAAACTTGCCTGGGATAAAAGCATGTATTCCCTCTACGGCATCACGGAGGAGGATTTCGGCGGGGTATTTGAAACATGGGTTAAAACCGTACACCCCGAAGATCGCGGGTTTGCTCAACGGGAAATCATGGCGGCGATCAAAGGGGAGAGGAAAAGCGAGATAGAGTTCAGGATTGTCAGACCTGATGGCGATCTCCGCATCATAAGGTCCAGCTCTCAGATTATCCGCGACAAGGATGGAAAGGCTTTGCGAATGATCGGGACAAACATCGATATTACCGGGCTCAAAATGGCGGAATTGAAGATAGAAGAGAAAAACCGGGAACTTGTCAAAGCAGTTGCCGAGAAAGACAAATTTTTCTCCATTATCGCACACGACCTGCGAAGCCCATTCAACGCATTGCTTGGACTGACGCGGTTGCTGGCCGAGGAATTGCCGACCTTTACAATGGATGAGATCATGAAGATTTCAGTCAGTTTGAAAAATTCGGCCAACAACCTGTTCAGCCTGCTTGAAAACCTTCTGCAATGGTCGAAGATGCAGCGTGGCATCATTACTTTTAACCCGGTATCCTGCAGCTTATTGAATTCGGTTTCAGCCATCATCGCCTTATCCCGTGAAACGGCCGACAAGAAGCTGATCACGATCACCTGCAGCGTCGGCGATGATTTGCGTGTAATGGCTGATCCGAACATGTTGGAAAGCCTTTTGCGCAACCTTGTATTCAATGCAGTCAAGTTCACCGGCAGGGGGGGCAAAATCACAATCATGGCCAAGCGGTTTGACGGAAATTCGGTTGATGTTTCGGTCACCGATACAGGGATCGGGATGAACAGCCAGATGATCGCCAATCTTTTCCGGATTGAAGAAAAGACAAGCCGCCAAGGTACCGAGGGTGAACCCAGCTCCGGCCTGGGACTTATCATCTGCAAGGATTACGTCGAAAAGCACGGCGGGAAAATCTGGGTTGAAAGTGAAGAGGGGAGGGGCTCTTCCTTCCATTTTACTATCCCTGCCCTGCCCGAAGTTTTTAGTCTTTAACACATCTCAGGGAGAAGGCATTTCCCCTGCTGCTGACGTAATGGGAAATACTCTGGTTATATATGTTAAGGCCTCGCGCAACTGCCTGTAGAGTACCGCTGGCAGAAGATGTCCAGAATTGTGTGCCCGTGACACTTCCCGATGTGAAGGCCCAGTAGTTGTCATTGTAATTCAGTCCGCCAAGCAGTCCGTGAAATCCGCCGGCAAGCAGGATATCCTTCATCCGTGAGCCCGAGGTCCCGTTGGCGGCGGGCGGACCAAAACCGGATACAAGGTTGTCGATCAGGAATTGCCATTCGGATTCCGTGGGAACATGCCACCCGGGGGGGCAGATTCCTTTGGTTCCGGGCATAACCGCATAATCCATCAATTCATCCCATTGATACATCCCGCCATACGTGGCGCAGCCCAAAGCAGCCGGCGTGCAGTACTTTTCGGGGATGCAGTTGTCGGTCTGGGGAGTGCCCGGTGAACCGAGAGTGCTCCCATAGACAAGGTTCTCGGTCATCCAGCAATGCCCGGAAAAGTTTGCAGTTTTGTATTTCTTGCCATCCCTGACATCTGTCAGGTCACCCCCGCAACTGAATGGGTTGGCCTGGACACTGATGGAGACCGGCGCAGGAGAGACCACGCAACCGTATGTATTCGAAAAGGTATAGGTGATCGGATAATTTCCGGGACTGGCTCCGGAAGGATCAAACTCATACATGCCGGTGACAACATTCAGGCTCACCCTTGTTCCGGAATAGACACCCTGCCCGGGAATCCACGGGCTTCCCCCTCTGAGGATTATCTTCTTTGCCCCGGGGGTGGTTACCAGGTCGAAACAGGGTGCAAATGAAGCCTGGGTCGGGTAATGTACCACAATATCAAGGGGTGGTGAAACCGCTCCGCTCCCGCAATTGTTGACACCTCTCACCGTCAGCTCCCCGCTGGTTGCCCCGGATGAGAAAAGGATGGAAATTGTTGAATTTCCGTTGTTTGTAATTGTGACCCCGGTTCCGGAATAGAACCACTGGTAAGTTGTAGCGCTTGAGATTAAAGGAATTGAATAGGTATAGGCTGATGTGTTGCAAACCGAAGCCTGTCCGGAAATAATCCCGGCGGCAGCCGGCCACTGGTCGATGATCACCGGGAAGGTAGTAGCGGATGCCTGGCATGAACTCCCCGGATAATTGCTTGTCTCGGTGAGATCAAGCGATCCCGAAGGCGAAATTCCCCATACGGCCTGGATAGCAGAAGTATTCTGGCCGGATTGGATCGTACCCCCGGTAATTGTCCAGTTGTAGAGATGACCGGTTACGACCGGTGAAACATGGTAGGAGTTTAGGACTGAGGCACAAGCCGGGGCCGGCCCGAGGATCTGCGGAACCGGTGTTGAATTGACGGTCACTGGATAATTTGCCGGTGCAACGGCCATACAGCCTGAAAGAGCGACATAATTGACGCTCAAATTATAGGTGCCGGCAACATTCCATGTTAGGGTTACCTGGTCGTCATGAATCCCGCCGCCCGAAACCAGGGTGAACCCCGAAGCCGGTAATGTCCAGGAGTAGGATATTGCCCCGCTTTCGGTCTGGTAGGTTTTGGAATCCCCTTCGCATACGGTTGCGGCACCGGTAATGGTCGGAGCGGGTAATGCTTTAACAACAACCTGTACCGATGCAGGGATGGCAGGTGAGCATCCAAGCGGGTCGGTGTATATGACGGTGATGGTATGTATGCCGGGGATAGTCCAGGTAACATTCACCTCATTCGTGGATTGTCCCGAAATGATGCTCCCTCCCGATACCACATTCCATGCATACCCCGTCTTTAAATCCTCGGTGGTGTATATGACTGTCGAATTCATACAAACTGTTGAGGGACCGGTTATGGTGGGCAAAGTTAACGGGTTGACAACAACAGGGTAAACTGCCGGCGCGTTGAATATACACAGGGTTACCGGATCGGTATAAATTACCCCCACATTAAAAGTGCCGGGTGATGTCCAGGTCAGGGTGATAAAATCATCAGCAGGGGTTCCTCCGGCGGTCTTGGTTGCCTCGGGAGGATAATTCCAGAGGTAGTTGGTTTTCCCGGTGGCGGTGGTGTAGGTGTTACCCGGCACACCGGTACAAACAGGGCTAACCCCCGTGATTTCAGGGGCCGACTGCAGTCCGACTGTAACCGATAATGTGGCCGGGTTCTCCCCGCTGCACCAGGTTCCCGGGGCTGAGTAATTCACCCCGATAGTGAAGGTGCCGTTGATGGTCCAGTGAATGGTTGCCGTGTTGTCCGTAGCCGTACCGCCGGCAATCAGTGTGGCGCCCGGAGGAATATTCCATATATAGCTTGATTTTCCCGCCTCGGTGGTGTAAACCTGGTCGGCACTGCCGACACATGTTAAAGTACTTCCAGCCAGTGTCGGGACCGGGACAGCCGGGACAACGACGGTTCGGGTAACCGAATCCCTGCAGCCTTCAGTTGAGAAGGCGGTTAGTTTGACATTATAGCTTCCTGCACCGGGGAAGAGATGGGCCGGGTTTTTCATCCCCTCGAGGACAGGGGAGCCGTCGCCAAAGTCCCAACGCCAGTTGACAATGCCGTTCTGGTTGATGGTTGTGCCGTCGAAAAACCAGCTGTACCCGCCGGCACACTGGGTGTAAAATGTAAAGTCGGGGCTGATGGCGGTATAGATGATCTGCTGGCTGATGTCATTTAAGGTGCAGCCATTGACAGCAACCAGGTTGACATAATAAAAATCGTTGGGCTGGGGATTGTTAATGACAATGGATTGGGTGGACGCGATCACCGGGCCGGTATATCCCGGGCCCCTCCACTCATAGGAGGCAAAACCGGGGGGGGCTGTCAGGGTTGCCGTTGTGCTGTCGGGACAATAGGATAGCTGTATGGCCATAGGGTTGCAATAGGCCGAAATATAGGCATACCCGAAATGGGTATCGTAAAAGCATCCCCTTGCTTTGAAATGGATATATACAGTCTGACCTGAGTATGATGTCAGGTCCATCCCGACCGTTGTCCAGTCCTTCCAGTAAACATCCATCGGGTACACGCCCGGGCAGAGGTTCCAGCCGGGGTTGGGAGCGCCGCCGAACTGGGCCGCAATATGGTATGATCCGCATGTCGGATCCAGTTCAACGCCGGCGGCATCGGTAATCTGCACCTTGAAGTCAGGTTGCTCACTGTCAATATGACCCCCGGTTTGAAGTACGATCGCGTAGCGGTATATGAAAAGATAGGAATCGGGAGTTACATTAACGGCATAACTCATTTCGGCCTCTTTGGGAATGGTTGTATTGGTAGGAGGGATATAGAGGGTATCACCCAACCGGGTGACAAAACTTTCCCCTGGGAAAACATTGGTCAGTCCAAAGCATGTAAAGGGATCCTGCCAGCCCGGGGCGGGGATAACCTGGTGCAGGATGTTGCTGCCCGTACTGCTGTATCCCGGGTAAATGCCGGGGGTGCTGAAAAAGCCGTAGGCGCCTGTCCAGTTGGTCCAGTCACCGTTGCTGAAATCCGAATTCGGGCAGGATGTTTCAAAGAATTTCGGGGAGGGGTCGGGCTTGTGCGGTTTCGGCCGCTCAGACAGGGGCATCAGCTGAGGCCTGAGGTGGTAAGTGGCCTCCGGGGGAGGTGTTGCTTCAGTTTTTTCCTGCGCAGAAAGCCGGCAGCATGGTTGAAGAACAAAAAGAATTGTCATCAAAGTGATAATTTCGATCACATTGATTCCGGCGCCGGATAATATGTGTTTCATTCCGGTTTATATTTTGTTGATTCAAATGCAATAACGGATGAAAAAACCTGCCCGAATATACACTAAAGTAGACACTTATATAGTGGAAAAGTTGCTTGAATCCTGAAAATAAAAGGAGGTGACAAATAATACCAAAGCAGGGGATTTTGTGTAAACTCCGGTATTATTTATTTCCAAGGTCCTTCAAATTAATAGTTTTTTTAATTTTGTAATGAAAGCAGTCAGAAACCATTTACTCAAAACCCCATACAAAACAATGATTTGGACGATGTTGATAGGTAAGTGTAAAGGTACCAGTTACATTGGCTAAGAATCAATTCAACATTAAAAATACATTCTATGAAACAATTTATTCTTATTCTGTTGCTTCTCACTGCTTTGGAGTCGCAGGGCCAGTATGTATGGAAACAGAACGCGGATATTCCCACGAAGGGTTGTTTTCAAAGCGCCTTTGTGATTGGCGATGTTGCCTATGCCGGGCTGGGGTGCATTTCTTTCAATGGTTATAAAACCACCGATAAATTTTACAAATACGACCCGGTTGGAGACACATGGACTCCCGTTGCAAGTTTTCCCGGGGGAGGCAGGTATGGTGCTGCTGCATTTGCATTGAAGGGCAAGGGATATATCTGTTTTGGGAGGGATGATGCTCAAAACTGGAACAATGAAATCTGGGAATACGATCCGGCTGCCGACACCTGGACCCGGAAAAAGGATTTTCCCGGTGGGGCAAGGTATGAATCCACCGGGTTTGCCATCAACGACACTGGCTACATTGCAGGAGGCTCCTTCAATGCAGGGACCAATTATTTAAAAGATGCCTGGAGATATTTTCCTGTCAGCGATGTATGGAGTCAATTACCCGACCTGCCCGTTGAACACAAATCTGCTGCCGCAGGTCTTTCGCTGAATGGTAAAGGATATGTTCTCGGAGGGCTTAATGATACCTATACTGCATCAAATGACAACCTGGTTTATGATCCGGAGCTGAACCACTGGACTCAGCTGCCCTCTTTCCCCGGGGCGCCCCTCAGGGATCCGGCTGCATTTACCCTGGAGGGAAAGATATTTCTTGGGGCAGGGATGAATCCCGATCCTTCCGGTTCCGAAGTTTTTTCATCTTTCCGGGCCTTTGATCCCGCTTTATCGACCTGGAGTTCCTGTCCGGGCCTGCCATCTCCCGCTTCCCCGAGATATGGTGCCACTGGATTCACTGTTGCAGATGCAGGTTATGTTTCTGATGCTGCTGAAATATGCGCTTCGGATGCTACTGTTAGAACTTTAACTTTAAAAGCGACAAATGCAACAGTTTATTTGCCACCATCTGTAGCACCAGTTTACAACTATCAATGGCTTGATACTACTGGAACGCCAATACCAGGAGCAAATAATTCAACTTATACTGTAGCGAGTGCTTTTGCTAATAACATTAGTTCTAACTTTAGCGTAATTATGACTAGTACAACACCATCTCCACTAGGATGTGGCGCTACTACATC
>JBAXFZ010000025.1:0-19302 GCA_037139685.1 Bacteroidota bacterium | reverse complement strand
AAAGATCCCTCTTCTCAAGCAGTTTGTTCATCGCTCCCAATTCAGGCGCCTTCGCCAGTGCCAGGGTATATAACCGGTATGCCTGTGCCAGGTCATCGTTTGAATAATCAGCATTATAGCTCCATGAGACAGCCTTCTGCCGCTGGAATTCCCTCCATGAGGCTAAAAAGGTCACCGGCAGGGCAAACCCCTGCATTTCAGCCTCCAGCATAAAATGGCCGGCATAGTTTGTCCCCCAGTCATCGGCATAGGCAGAACCCGGCCAGTAACTAAGGCCGCCACTGGGCAACTGGAACGATTTCAGCCGCTGTATCGCCGCCCGGATGTTTTGTTCCGTCTCCTTTTTCGAAGCCTCCGAAAGTTCGGTCAGCCCGGCAAGATAAAGCTGGGGAAAAACAGATGATACGGTTTGTTCGATGCACCCGTAAGGGTAGTGAATGAGGTACCCTAGCTGCTTATAGAGATTCACCGGAGGGATGGAAGAAAGTTCAGCCATGCCCCTGTTGGTGCCCGCAATGCCCGTGGGAAGGAAGGTGGTTGTCCAGGCGCCCCCGGGCTGCACCACCTTTTCAAAAACATCAGTAACCGGAAGATTTGGATTGCGAACCTCGATTTCAATTGAATGTTCCGATTTTTCATTGCCGCTTGTGGCCACGATCCTGACTTTCCCAATTCCCGTGGCAGCTTCAACATGAAGATCGAACGACACCAGCTGATCCCCGGTATTGCTGAAGGTGATCTCCCTGCTCCTTCCGCCTGTGATGGTAAAAAGGTCATTGACAACCAGTTCCACCTTTACATTTTTAACCTGTTTCTCCATGGCAAAAACACTAACCGGGAGCCTCACCGTTTCGCCGGGGCCGACTACCCTGGGAAGCGTGCCAAGTACCATCAGCGGTTTTTTAACGACGACAGTTTTTTCATCCGAACCATAGGCGCCATCCTGCCCGGCAACCACCATCACCCTTACCGACCCGATGTATTCAGGCATGATAAACGAATGGATTTTTGATTGCCCCTTTTTCAGTTCAAAGGGACCGAGAAATTTCACCATTGGCTTAAACCTGTTGGCCTTCAGTCCTCCCTTGTTGAGTGCCTCCTGGTCACCCCCGATGCTGAGGATCCGCTGCAGTTCACCGCTGAATGCACCCATTACCTGGTCGAACATATCCCAGGTCTTCACCCCCAGGGCCTCACGGGCATAAAAAACAGCCCATGCGTCGGGGGTCCTGAACCTGGTCAGGTCGAGCAATCCTTCATCAACCATGGCAAGAGTATAGGTCATGGCTTTCCCGCCGGTCTCCTTCACCTTAATCGTAACCGGTTTCCCGGGGACAATTTTATCGGCCATCGAAATCGACGGTTTAAGGTGTGTTTCCGGGTTCTCGACTTTCACCGGAATTACCCCGTAAAGTCTGATTGGAAGGTCGTTTTTCGCCTGGGCATGAGGCTGGATCAGGGTAACATAGGCATAACAGTTCGGAGCCATTTCGCCAGTGGTTTCAAACTCTATGATGGTACTTCCCTTTGATGTGGGTGCCCACCAGGATTTCAGGATCCGTGAACCCGTTTCGATAGTGACCAGGGCACGCCCGTCGGGAGATGAGGGAAGGGTCAGTTTGACCCTTTCTCCGACCCGGTATGTGCCTTTATCGGTTGTCAGGGTGAGCATGGCAGCAGCCTGCTTTTCTCCTCCCGGCGTACGGAAATACCCGGGCCAGTCCACGTAAACGACCTTCCCGGCTGAATGGCCTGAGCGCAGATCGGTCACCCTGACCAGGTATCGCCCCCAGTCATCGTAACCGACCTGGAAAGGAAACACAGCTTTGCCGCCGGTGGTCCTCACAGTTGCCGAATCGCCCAGCCTGCTATAGGAAGCGGAGATAAAATCGGCAGAACCCGACTCTGAATCATCCCACCACCAGCGCCATTGCAGCTTGAATACTTCAACCTTCAAACGGTTCGATGGAACAATATGTCCCTTTGCATCCACGTTAAGCAGGCCGATATTGTAAGTTTTCCCGGTATACAACACCCGGTCGCCGGCTGATGCCTGCGGAATGCTAAGTCCTGCATAGGATTGGTAAGGGCAATAGGGAATCGACAAGCGGTCGATGCTGAAATCGCCGCCCTCTTCAAATACAGTGGTCTCGAATGAGGCCCTGAGAGCGCCCGGTGCAAGATTGGTCACATGAATCTTCGGCGTGATCAGCGCACGGCCGTTGGCATCAAGCCTGCCATCGAACACCGTGATGTTTTCCGCAGCAAACCCTGCGGAGGGATTATCGAAAACATATCCCGGGAAATTTTTAAATGCTGTAACCGATTTTGACAATGTTAGCATCACCCTGGCCTTCAGGTTGTGAGCAGTGGCCCCGGTGAGCCATGATGCCTCCAGCATGGCGGCAGGGACTTCGTCCTTTACAAGGATATCGGTCTTGAAATCAAACCTGATCTTAAGGCGGTTGGGTTTGACTGTTTCGATTTTCAGCGTTTTCTGAAATTCAATGCCCCCCACGCTTATCTTGACCAACCAGTTCCCTGTGGGCGCATCCGGTGCCGTTGCCGTACTGAATTTGTAAAATCCGTTGAGTGAACTGGTTCTGACTATCTGGCTGATTAACTGACCACCCGGGTTATAAAGCGACATGCTGACAGGATGATGTTCGGGCAGCTGGTGTGTTTTATTTTCCAGTATGAAAGAGAGGAAGATCGAATCACCGGGCCGCCATACGCCCCGTTCCCCGTATATGAAGCCCTTAATCCCCCTTTGCACCGGTTCACCGCTCACATCGAACATGCTGAGCGAAAGAGCGGCCCCGTCGCCCAGCTTCAGGTATCCTGTTTGCTGTTTGTACCGAGCCACCAGGATAAACGGCCTTTTGCCGACCGGCACCTGTGCCATTCCATCCCCGTCGGTGGTGGCTTTGGCAAGGCTCTGCAACTGGAAATTGAAAAATTCAAGGGCAACCCCGGGAAGCGGGTTTGTAGAAATAATATCCGTTATATAAACATGGAAATTACCGTCACTGCCGCATTTGGCTATCATTCCCAGATCGGAGGCCAATACATTCCTGCTGACGGTTTTATTAAAATAGTAGGAGGGTTTGCAGGGATTGTCCCTATCCTCCCATTTATACTGCCTCCACCCCCCGTTTTCCTCATCATCATCAGAATAGTTGCTGTAATACCGCCAGTTGTTTTCATTTTCATTTTCCGGGTCTTCAACGGTCATCAACCCTGTTTCCAGGGTTTTTGATGAATCGGCCTGACAGCCCGGGTAGGTTGAATAACTCTTCTTAAATCCAAGGGCAACCGAGTAGATCGCCCCCGGTTCGGTTTTCATCAGCTTTGAAAGATCAATGGAGTAGCGGTTCCAGTTTCCATAATCGGCAACACCAGCAAGCGGAATGGTCTTTTTGAGCACAACCCTTCCGACACGGGTCAGTTCGTTATTGCCGTTCAATTCGTTTACCTGCAGGAACTGCAGGATGTTCTTTTCAAATATCCTGACTACTTTGACATCCACCGCATTCAGGTTGACGGCTTCGAAGGGAAGCAGCATGCCATTGGAGCTGGGTAAAATCACCCCGTCCCCGGTAAACCTCACATTGGGTTTGGCATTGTAAACCGTGATATCCTCCTCAACACGGCGGCCCAGCGGAACCTGGTTAATGTTTTTGATAAACGGCTCAAGGGTAAGCCGTACTTTCTTCTCCTGGATCTCCGGGAGATAGATATGAAGCAGGTTATCATCAACGGCATAGCGGAGATTGTTGTGTTTCCCAACCCTGAAGAGGCCGTCGAGCACCTGGTCGGTCTTAAGCGGATCGGAAAACTGGACCAGGATCGTCTGTTCCTCGTCGGGGGAGCTTCGGATAGAGAGGACTTTAAAATCACCCAGCGCCGGGATCTCGATTTTCAGGCTTCCGTCGCTCTTCGAATCAACAGGGGCACCATCCCATTCCAGTTTCACCTCGCCGGCGCTGTGTCCCCTGTTCACCGAATCAACCTGGAAACTGTGAAGACGGGCTTTCTGATCGTGGGTCCACATGACGGGTAAAATCCTCCCCTGCTGCCTGGCAGTAAGGGTCTTTTCAACCCGGATGTCATTTGCAACATCTGATGTACGCAAAGTCCCGTTGAGATGTTCCCTTTCGGGTCCAAGGTGGGAATAGGCCTTGTGATTATCCACCTTCACCTCCAGTTCCTGCGACATGGTCTGAAACTGAAATACCATCGTCTTAAGTGAATCGGGCACTGGGATCAGTCGTGAAAGGGAAAACCGAACAGTATACAACTGATCCCTGGGCAGCTGTTCATCAGGCCTGAATTCAAGCGTATGGCTGTCGCTCCAGCAGGTTTTTCCCTTTATGGCCGGTGTGAAAACGAAATAGGGCTCCGGAACCGGGGTGTTGAGAGATATGGTATCAACAAAATCACCCGCAAGTTTAACCTTGATAACAACCTGTGTTGAAACGACACCAGAGGTAAATGCCCTGACATACTCGCGGTAGGCAGGACTGACCACCACCATCCCCCTTTGCCCCTTCCCGTTGTGCGCGAGATAGAGCATAAAGCCGACAAACAGCACGATGGCTGCAAACACGATGTACAGAGATTTTTTTTTCATGGAAATCACCTTTAGTGTTTTAAACTTACCAGCCACCGTCGCTGAACCTATTTACCCCCTGTTCCCAGCCAGGTATATTTGGTGAACAATGACGGACGGAGTGCACGGGAAGTGCTAAAATAATCTTTCAGAAATAAATTTTGTTCGTCGACGTGCCTCTGGTTTTCATGAACCGCCTTCAACAGGATTTCCTTGTTCTGCATAAGGTTTTCCTCCCGGGGAGCGATCTCCGAAAGGATACTCCCCGCCAGGGCCAGATGATAACCACAGGTATCCAGCATTTTCCTGATTACATCATCCGGTTTAGCCGGTTTAAACTGGTGGTTCCAGTAAACGATATAGTCGTTAAAAAGCAGGGATGCCTTATTGTAATGGGCAACGGCATCATTGAAGCGGATGACCATTTCGTTCTGGATGTCATTTTGCCTGTTTATCCTTTCAACCTCCATATTTTGCTGCAGGTAGCGCTGATACTCGTACAGGGAACCATTGGTCACGCCATTCCCGGCAACACGACGAAATGTTGCACTGTACTGTTCAGCCAGCGATAATTGTCCATAGGCTGCGATGCTGTCACCAAAGCTGAAATAGCTGCATGTATCCGTCCGGGGAAAGATCCCGTCGTTAAAATTCCTTGAATTTAGAGGGAAATTAAGGCACTGCCAGAGCGGATCAAACGGCATGTGGCTTGTAATAAAGAGAGCGGGCGGGACCATGAAGTACTCATTTGTGAATTTCCTGATGAATCTGCCTTCAGTCAGAAACCCGCTGCCCCACGTGGGATCGAAAAAATACCAGCCTGTGTCGATGCGTGCCAGGACCCAAGCATGGTTGACACTCACCACCCGGCCGTTTTGTTTGGTATAACCAAGTACGATGTAGCTCTCTATCCCGGCATTTTTGCACAATTCATGAAAAACCCCTGAATAGCCCTGGCAAACGGCCTTCCGCTCCAGCAGCGTGCGTGAAATTATTTTTGCAGGATCATCATCCGAACGGAAGGTGAACATATTCCTGACATCATAAACAATGTTATTGGCTGTCCAGTAGTAGAAAGCCCTGATCAGCTCCCGTCCGGAATGCAGGTTTGAGTTAAAATACCCTGAAAGTGATAAAATTGATTTTCCGGCCGAATCGGGGGCGGCCCTTGCAACAGCATCGGGATGACTGTAGTCTGTTTTTGTTTGCGGGGAGGCTCCGGTGATAAAGAGGGAACAGAAGAAAAGGAGAAGGATGGCTTTATTCATAGGTGCCCGGATTTTTCCTAAACAATATTATGAAAAAATCCGGAAGCCTGAGAATTTACCTGCATCATTAAAAATGCAATCTCGTAGTCTTCCGGAAACAGAAATACCGAATGGAACAGGTTGCCGATTTATGAGAAACTGTCCGATCCGGTATTAAGCAGGAAAATTGATGGCTATTAATATCTTTTTTTGAATCCTTCACGGGATTTGTCACCGTATCCGCCGCCGCCGCGTGAGTCACTGCGTCCGCCGCCGCCGTTACCGCCGCGTGAATCGCCGAAACCACCGGGTTTACGGTCAGTTTTGGGACGAGCTTCAGAAACAGTCATCACTTTACCGTCAAATTCGGCATTGTTTAATTCTTCGATGGCCTTGGCGGCCTCTTCGTCATTGGTCATTTCCACGAAGCCAAATCCCCTTGACCTTCCTGAAAAATTGTCTTTAATAACTTTTGCTGATGTTACGGCTCCGTAGTCAGAAAATGCCTGTTTCAGATCTTCATCGTTGATCCTGAAACTTAAATTTGATACAAAAATGTTTTTCATGTAATTGTTTAGTGAATGAATACTGGGTGAGTGGTGATTTTAAGCTTCAATTACAAGAAGGAACCGGCGGCGATACATCTTCTAGGAGGTGATAACGACTGGATGGCTTGCCTTGCGGATATCTGAATACTCAAAAGCCGGAGCAAAGATAGTCAATTAAACTGAATGATTCACGTATGTATGTAAATTATAAGTAAATAAACAATTATTGCATATTTTTTCAACGGCGCTCAGGAATGTTGAATACCGGATTATTTGCATCCTTCCTTAATTTTTATCAATCTTTGATTATCCCGGCATCCTGAAACAAAATCTGAATGTTGAATTCAGAGGCGTTGCCGGTTATCCTGACAGGAAATAGCCGCCACATGACCAGGAAAAACCTGGTATGATTTTTCACCATTGCCGAAGCCATCAAATAAAAATAACATGCGGATTCCCGTAGGGATGAGTGTGGATTCCCGTAAATGTCGTAGCTTTGACGCCAATTCGGCTTTATGAAATCTGATTCTCCCTGTCTGGCCTTTATCAGGATTATTGTTGTCTTGTTCCCCCTGATTTCACTGGCAGGCATGGATGTAACGGCACAGAGATACCAGGCGGTGACATATACCGAAGCCGACGGCCTGGCTAATTCCATGGTCTTTAATGTTGTGCAGGATTCATCGGGGATTCTTTGGATCGGTCGCCGGCTGGGAATATCATCCTATGACGGTACCGGTTTTTCAAACTACAATATTTCCGACGGGCTCAGATCTGCCAGTTATTCCTTTCTTACCATCGACGAAAAAGAGAAGCTTTGGGCGATCCCTGAAAGCGGCTCCCTTTTTTTTTCAAGACTTGACGGAAAAAGATGGCAGTGTGTTTCAACAGCATTGCCGGTTGCTGATGATTTTACAGCGACCTTCACCTCCCTGGATGTGTTCTATGAAAAGGGGGCTTTGGTTCTTCTTGCGGGCACCCAGGACAAAGGATTCATTCTCTTTAAGGACAACCACTGGATGCATTATACCACAGCCGATGGGATCCCTGGCGGCGCTGTCAATTCAGCAAGAGGTTTTGAAGGCAATATTTACATTGCCTCCGATAAGGGGCTGGCCATTCTGCACAATGGCATCCTGAAACCCGTTGATGATTCGGTCTCATCCCTTCTGGGTGGGAATATCCTTGCGTTGGAGCGGAGAGGAACATTGCTGTGGATTCTTGGCGACGGCTGGCTTGGCTACCTGTTGAAGGGAAAGTTTACGCTTGTCACAAACAATTTTCTTCTCCCGCTAAACGGGATGGGGCATCACTGTTTTCTCCATGCAGGCAGAAACGGGAAAGTATTTTTTGGAAATTCATTCAAGGTTTTTGCCTTTGATGTGGCATTAAACAGTCTTGAAAAACTTGACCGGACCAGCGGACTGATCTCCGAAGGGGGGACCTCTGCCCTGGTTGACAGGGAGATGAATACCTGGATCACCGGCTACCGGGGAATCACAAAGATACCATCAGAACGCTTTGCAAGTTTCTCGGAAGATGACGGGCTCTTCAGCAATGAGGTAGCATCAGCCATGGAGGTGAGCCCGGGGAAGTATATTTTTGGCCATGACGGGGCCGTGACCTTTTATGACGGTAAAACCATGACCCGCCTGGTATTGAACCCGGTCAGGGGTGAAGCAAACTATGAAACAAGGGTCATAGATATTCAAAAAGGAACAAATGGAGATATCTGGCTGGCAGTAAGTTCACTTGGCGTCGCCCGTATTGATAAAAACAGGCATGTGACCTGGTTTCACGAAAAGCAGGGTTTGGAAGGAGTTGCCTATACGATTGCCATCAACCCAGCGGGTGAAGTATATGCAGGGACCACCCTCGGGTTGTTCGTTTATAATCTCGGCAGGTTTAACCATCTTGATATTGGGACCCAAAACAATCATGCCTTCAGGAAAATTGTCGCCTGTGCAGACGGATCGCTTTACATGGCAACCATTATTTCCGGTCTCTTGCTTAAACAGGGAAATTCAGTCTCCACCTTTACGGCAACCGAAAACCCCCTGGCAAATAATGTATTTGCATTTTTCCAGGATTCAAAAAAAAGGCAATGGGTTGGAACGGCTGCTGGGCTTTACGAGATAGCAGGGAGGGAACTGAAACGTGTGAGCCGTGACGGGTTGATGATCAGCAGGCCTGTATACAGGATACTGGAGGACCATACGGGAAACATATGGGTGGGTACCGATAACGGAGTTTATCGCTGGGATGGAACAACCCTGTCTCATTTTACCGTTAACGACGGGCTTTCCGGGCAGGATATAAACAGGAGTGCCGGGTTTGCCGACAGCAAAAACCATATCTGGTTTGGCACCAATAATGGGTTAACCGTCTTCAGGCCGGAACTTGATTATACTCCGGGGCAGGTCCCTCCCCCGAAGGTCAGTCTTCAAACTGTCATTGTCGGGAAGGACTCGGCTGACCCCTTCACGAATATGGAGGTCCGGTATGACCGGAATGACTTTTCATTTCATGTACGCGTGATCTCCCTGATCAATGAACGGCAGGTATATGTCAAGTATTACCTGGCAGGATGCGACTCAGGCTGGTCGCACGAAATTCTTTATACCGGGAGTCCCTTTATATACAACAATCTTTCTTCAGGATCCTACCGCTTTTACATAAAAGCGCGGAACTCAACAGGCACCTGGAGCGATCAGTATATTTCCGCCACCTTTACAATCAAGGCCCCCTTCTGGCTTCGCTGGTGGTTCCTGGCATCTGCCCTGTTGATATTTGCGGCCATGATCTATATAACTGCAAGGTTTATCCTGACAAACCGTTATAAAAACCAGCTGAAGGAACAGGTTGCCCTGCAAACCGAAGAGTTGAGGAAATCGGAAATCAAACTTATGGAAATCAATGCTGCCAAGGACAGCTTCTTTTCAATTATCGCCCATGACCTGAGGAACCCGTTTAATGCGATCCTCGGCTTCCTGGACCTGCTGACCGACGGCGAATCCGATTTTTCAAAAGCCGATCAGAACATGATGCTTTTACAACTGAAGACGGCATCTGTGCGGACGATCGACCTGCTTGACAACCTCCTTACCTGGGCGCGTTCACAACGGGGCAGCCTGCCTTTCGAACCGGAAATTTTCCCCTTGCGTGATGTCATTGCCGATAACTGCGGGCTGTTTGATGCCGCAGCGCATAGTAAAGATATTTCCCTTGTGATGGAGTGCAGGGATAATTACCGGGTTTTTGCCGACCGTAACATGATCAGCACTGTAATCCGGAACCTGGTCTCAAATGCGATTAAATTCACCTTTGCCGGAGGCACCATCATCGTTGGACTGGAACAAAAAGACCCGGATACTGTCCTGGTTTATGTAAAGGATAATGGCATGGGAATCTGCCCATCCATGATGGATAATTTATTTAAAATTGAAAACAGAAACATCCTCAAGGGAACGGCCAATGAAACCGGGACCGGCCTGGGGCTGATCCTTTGCAAGGAATTTGTCGTGAAAAACGGGGGCACCATCCGGGTTAACAGCACCGCAGGTGCCGGCAGCACATTTACCTTTACCCTTCCCTCCGCCTCATCAGCCATGTAACAATCTCTCCCGCAGTAAAAACGGGCCTTTGCCAACGGAGGTTTTGAAATATGCCACAAAATTGCGACCTTTGCCCTGCAAACAAAACTCAACCCTATGACAAAGAGACTTATTCCATTCCTTGTAATTGTTATTTTCGTAATCGCTGCCTGCAACCAGGGTGCAAAAAACGAAGCCGGTAAACCAAAAAATGACACGACACGCCTTGCCGTGCTCACATTTGAAAAACAGGCCGACAGTTGTATCAATAAGCCGGTAATCATTGAAGGAACCGTGCTGCATCTCTGCAAACATGGCGGAAAAAGGATGTTCCTGGTTGACGGGTCCGACAGTGTGCGCGTAGAGGTAACAGCCGGCGAGAAAATTGTTAAATTCGACGATGCCCTTATTGGCAGCCGCGTCCGGGTTTTCGGAACACTTAAAGAGGAGCGGATCGATGCAAAATACCTCAACGAATGGGAAGCTGAAGTAAAGAAACCTGAAGAAAACCATAACGTCGGCCTCCATACCGGTGCTTTAGGCCATGAAGACCAGGATCTAAAAGATAAACTCGACCAGATAAATTCCCTTCGCGACGACCTCAAGAAATGCGGGAAAGACCATTTGTCATTCTTTTCCATCGAGGCTTACAAATTCACCGAACTTAAATAACCATGCAGGTGAAAACCCTACGCCGGTGGAACAATGTGCTTCACCGCGACATCGGCTACCTGTGTGTTGGAATGACCCTGATCTATGCCATCTCCGGCATTGTACTCAACCATTTCAAATCGGGCGACCTTCAGCATCCCGATTACGGAATGTCAAACACCGATCTTAAAGTAGCTCTTCCAAGGGATGGCAAGGTTGATCAAACTTATATTTACTCGATCCTTGACCAGGTAAAGGAAAAGGATCACTACAAAAGCTACATCACCGGGGATGGCTATGTCCAGATTTTTCTCTCCCGGGGATTCGTTTATGTTGACCTGAAAACCGGGGAGGCCCAGATGGAACGGAAAACCACCAGGTATGTAATCAAGGAGATGAACCTGCTGCATTACAATAACCTGAAAAAATTCTACACCTGGTTCAGCGACCTGTATGCCGCCGGCCTGATTATCCTGGCAATTACCGGGCTTTTCGTGCTCCGTGGGAAAAACGGCATCCTTGGCCGTGGTGCCTGGCTTACAGCGATCGGGATCATACTGCCGGCACTGTTCCTGATTTTCTATTCGTAACCCCGGCAATGACATCCAAATATCAATGCGATGATGCGTTTTGATGAATCTGTGCTGAAGGCAGTGGCACTGCATAAAGTAGGCAATAAATCAACCGGTGAGGGAGTGGTTCTCTCTGAAAAACTCCTCCAGACAAGCGAGGTCATCGAGCCCCTATTGCTGCAGTACTTTTTATCCCCCTTCCGGTCGGACGAATTGTACACCCTTACCCATCCTTCAGAAATAGGGTTAAACGAGGTGTTTCACTTCATATCGGCCATCTTTGCCGACCCTGGCTGCCTGCTTGAAGAGTCACAGCACCTGGCGCAACATCTGTACCGCCATTCATCGCACCCAAAGATCAGGACAGGTGAGTTTTATGTTGCCCGTTTTGAAAATTGCTGGTTCAACGGAGAAAGTGTTGAGGCGGTAGGACTCTTTAAATCCGAATCAAAGGAAACCTACCTTAAGATTTTCCCCGTTAACGGCTCATTCGAGATCGGTCATGATGACGGGATCAATATTCACAAGCTGGATAAGGGCTGCCTGGTATTCAATACCGGGAAGGAGGATGGTTACGTGGTGGCCATCGTTGACAACCTTAACAAGGGAAGTGAAGCCCAGTACTGGCGTGATGATTTCCTGCAGGTTAAACCCCGTTCCGACAATTATTACAAGACCAAAGCGGTGATGGACCTTTGCAAAACGTTCGTGACCGATAAACTCCCGCAGGATTTCGATGTTACCCGGGTTGACCAGGCCGACATGCTGAACCGTTCCATGAAATTCCTGAAGGAAAATGAATCTTTCGAGATGGAGGAATTCAATGAGCAGGTACTTTCCTCCCCTGCCATTATCAACTCGTTTTCGGAATTCCGGAATGAACGTGAAGGGGAATATGAGATCCACGATAAATTCGATATCTCCGAAAGTGCCGTCAAAAACCAGTCACGTTTCATGAAAAGCATCATTAAACTGGATAAGAATTTTCATATCTATGTCCACGGCGAACGACAGATGGTTGAAAAGGGTTTCGATGAAACAAAAAACCTGAATTTTTACAAATTTTACTTCAGGGAGGAATCCTGAAATGAACTCCGCTGAATCGTCAGGCTCCATGCCTGAACAGGTGTTACCTTTATATGATCCATATTTTTGTTGCCAGTAAAACCATCCCATATGAGAACAAACTTCCCGGCCTTCCTGGTTTTCATCTTTGCGGCAATTACCGCATCCATGCACGGGTTTGCCCAGCCTGTTCAAAAGGCGTTGTCTCCCTCTTCCCCTGAACCGCTTACCGGGTATGTCAATCCGTTCATAGGCACCCAGGAGATGGGGCATACCTTCCCGGGGGCCTGCGTTCCATTCGGGTTTGTGCAGCTGAGCCCCGATACCGATACAATCCCGTATGAAAAGGATGGAAAATACAACCCCGACGTTTACCGGTATTGCGCCGGCTATCAATATCTCGATAAGACGATCGTTGGCTTCAGCCATACCCATTTCAACGGTACAGGCCACTCCGACCTGGGGGATTTTCTCATCATGCCCACCGTTGGAAAACTACGGCTGAACCCGGGAACTTCCGGTCACCCTGAAACAGGCTACCGTTCACGGTTTCGCAAAGAGACCGAAAAGGCATCACCCGGTTACTACAGTGTTCACCTTGACGACCCCGATGTGGAGGCTGAACTCACCGCCACTGCCAGGGCCGGCTTCCACCAGTACACCTTCCCGCAGAGCGACAGCGCCCATATAATTCTCGATATGCTTCATGGCATATATAATTACGACGGCAAGGTTCTCTGGGCCTGCCTCCAGGTGCAAAACGACACGCTTGTCACCGGGTACCGCATCACCCGCGGATGGGCACGCACGCGCTACATCTATTTCGCCATGAGCTTTTCAAAACCGTTTAAGAGCTATGGCTGTAAAAACGATGAACAGCCTGTGTACAAGGGATTCTGGCGCAAATTCAACCAGCAGGAGAATTTTCCTGAAATGGCGGGGAAAAAACTCAGGGCCTATTTTGATTTTTCCACCAGCGCCGGCGAAAAGATTAAAATCAAGATCGGACTTTCGGCCGTTGGTATGCAGGGAGCCTTGAAAAACCTCCAGTCGGAGATCCCTGGCTGGGATTTTGAACAAACAAGGGCCGAAGCGAAAGCCAGCTGGGAAAAAGAACTTAACCGGATCAGGATCACGGCTCCGGCCGACCGCAAGATCAACTTCTACACCGCCTTTTACCATGCCCTGCAATCGCCCGTGGTATACAACGACGTTGACGGGCAATACCGGGGCGTTGACCAGGAGATCCACCATGCAGGCGGGTTTACAAATTACACGATCTTTTCGCTTTGGGACACCTACAGGGCTGAACACCCGCTGCTTACACTTCTCGACCCGGGCAGGAGTTCCGACATGGTTCGTTCCATGCTGGCCCATTTTGAACAGAGCCCCGAGCACATGCTTCCCGTATGGTCGCATCACGGGAACGAAAACTGGTGTATGATCGGGTACCACAGCGTTGCCGTAATCGCGGATGCATACCTGAAGGGGGTCAGGGGTTTTGACGCGGGAAAGGCCCTTCAGGCCTGCGTTGCCACTGCAACCAATAAATTCTATGACGGGATCGGTGATTATTCGAAATACGGATATGTGCCGGATGAAAAGAATGGAAATTCAGCCTCCATCACCCTGGAATATTCTTATGACGACTATACAATCGCACAGTTCGCACAGGCCATCATCAATTCACCGGATGCCTCCGACCTGGTGAAAAAAAACGCAGAGGATCAGCTTCCCGGCTTTATGGAACGTTCGATGAATTACCGCAACCTTTTTGATCCCTCCACGGGATTTATCCGGGCAAAAAAAACGGATGGCAAATGGAAAACGCCTTTTGATCCCCTGCGGACCGTAGGGCAGGGTTTCATCGAAGGGAACTCGTGGAACTACAGCTTTTTCGTGCCCCAGCACATTCCGGGCCTGATCGGCCTGATGGGGGGTGAAGCCCCCTTTATCCGCCGCCTCGACTCGCTCTTTACCATGTACCTCGATGACCGGTATTTTAATGAAACTGAAGATGTAACAAGGGCCGGACTGATAGGGAATTATGTTCACGGGAATGAACCCAGCCATCATATTGCCTATCTCTACGACTGGACATCCAAACCCTGGAAAACACAGGACCGGATCCACACAATCGTTGAAACCATGTACCGCAATAAACCCGACGGGCTTTGCGGGAATGATGACTGCGGACAAATGAGCGCCTGGTACATCTTCAGCGTGGCCGGTTTTTACCCGGTTTGCCCGGGAACCACACAGTATGCAATCGGCACACCGGGTGTCACCTCTGCAACCATTGAACTTCCCGGGGGAAAGAGTTTTGTCATCAGGGCCAGGGGGCTGAGTGAGAAAAATTTCTTTATCCGCTCGATGACCCTAAACGGGAAACCTCTTGACAAACCATTCCTCGACCATTCAGACCTGGTTGCCGGCGGGGAGCTGATCTTTAACATGGGCCCGAGGCCCTGACAAAACCTTGTATGAAGAATTGAAGATGAGAGGTGTTGGTATTCTTTCCGTATTGAAAGAGAATGACCGGCTGATTATTAAGAACAAGCCCGTTGTGGTAAAATAAACCTTACTTTTGTAAATTGAATCCGATTTGTCGAGGTTCATTTTCTATGTTGCCAGGGGTGTTTGCATCCCGGGTTTGTTGTTCTTAATGATAAATTTCTGTTTTTATCCATCCTGCAATTAACCTGATCATGAAACAATTATTCTTTATAGCCTTTGCGTTCATTTTTTCCTCAATTCTCTCCGCCCAGGGAATTGAAAAACATGTGGTTTTTATTAAAGACAAAAACAACAACCCCTTTTCTCTTACGAACCCCTCCGCCTTTCTAACGCAGCGGTCGCTTGCACGCAGGACAAGGGGCGGCATTTCGCTCGACATGAAGGATCTTCCTGTCACACCCTCCTATGTAACCCAGATCGCCGCTACCGGGGCCACCGTTTACTACTCCCTGAAATGGTTTAACGCTGTTGTTGTAGCTACCAGCAACCCATCGGTTTTGTCTGCCCTTGCATCGCTTCCCTTCGTCGACCATATTGACCAGGTCTCCAAGAAAAACCCGGTCAGGTCACCGGGGCAACCTGGCATGATGGAAGTTGCCGGGATTCCTCCCTATACCATCAGCATGCCTGCAAACCCGCTGGTTGCCAGTTCTGCAGCCACACTTAACTACGGGCAGGCGTTTAACCAAACTCATATGATTTCGCTCGACGCCCTGCACAACCTGGGCTATACCGGGGCCGGGATGATGATTGCCCAGCTGGATGCAGGCTGGTATCATGTGGACCAGATTGCCGCCTTCGACAGTCTCTGGCACAACAACCAGATCCTGGGAACACGCGATTTCGAGGTCCCCGGAAACAATGTCTTCGGAGATTTCATGAATTCACATGGCACAAGCGTACTTTCAACCATGGGTGCAAACCTCCCCGGGCAGATGGTCGGGACAGCCCCACAGGCTACCTACTGGCTGCTTCGCACAGAGGATGCCGATATCGAGGTACTGACAGAAGAATACAACTGGGCTGCGGGTGCCGAATTTGCCGACAGCGTAGGCGCCGACGTGATCAATTCTTCACTCGGCTATACCACCTTCGACAACCCGGTTTATAACCATTCCTGGGCCGACCTGAATGGAAATACAGCCCCCTGCAGCCGGGCGGCTGGTCTCGCTTCAAGCCGCGGGATTCTCGTGGTTAACGCCGCAGGCAACAGTGGCGGAGGCTCATGGCAGTACGTAGGCATCCCTGCCGACAATGACAGTGTGCTTTCGATCGGTGCCGTGGATGGCCAGGGCTTTTATGCCCCATTCAGTTCCACGGGGCCCACCGCCGACGGCAGGGTTAAACCCGATGTTTCAGCCGAAGGCTCAGGAACAGCCGTAGTCGGCCAGGGTGGCGGCGTGGGCAGCGGCTATGGGACATCGTTCGCCTCGCCGATTATGGCCGGCGCCATGGCCTGCCTGTGGCAATCAGCCCTGTCATACACAGCTGAGCAGCTCCGTAATGCCATTCGCAGCTCGGCATCCCAGGCAAGCGCACCTGATTCGCTCCTTGGTTACGGAATTCCCAACATGATGAATGCACACCTGCTGCTTTCAGTCAACCCTGTTAGTCCTGCAGGGAAGGAGATATTCTCCCTTTCCCCTGTCCCGGTTTCAACCTTTACCTGGCTGAGAACTTTGCTGAATACACGGGATGAGGTCAGGGTTGACATCCTCTCGGTTACCGGCCAGGTATTGCATACACAGCGCACCGGCATCAGCAGTGCGTCGCCCGTCAGGCTTGATGAGTTCAACAGGCTCCCCGGCGGCATCTATTTCGTTAAAATTACAGGAAACTCGGGCCAGCAGCTGCTCAGGGCGGTTAAATTGTAACCCGGGGAAGGCCGGTTTTTATCATTTCAATCATTTGTTTGGTCTAGGATTTTTACGGGCTTGCCGAATTTTTCGGCAGGCAAGGGCAGAAGGTATTATATTTGGGTTAAAATATCCTGTTACCGCTATGGAACAGACCCAAACCGGCTCTTTCGCCATGAAGGAGCAAATAAACCCTAACCCCTGCCATCATGAAAAACACCCTGTTAGTTTTACTTGCCTGGATGCCCCTTGCCGGCCTGGCGCAGGCACCCTTCAACCCGCCATCTACCGAAAAGAAACCGGTCGTCGATACCCTGCACGGGGTTCTGCTGACCGACAATTACCGCTGGCTGGAGGACAAGACCGATCAGAAGGTAATCGAATGGACGAAGGCCCAGCATGATTTCAGCGTTCAGTACATGCATGCCACCCAGAAGGATCACCCCGGGCTCAGGGAGGAGGTTGCCGCTTATATTGACCTGGATTTTGAAGGCCCCCTGAGCAAAGAGGGGAAAAGAGTATTCCAGACCATAAAAAAGAAGGGTGACAAGCAATCATCTGTATACACGATCCTCGACGGGAAAAAGATCAGGATCTGGGATCCGGTGAAGCTCGACACCTCCGGCAAGACATCGACAACCTCGGTTCAATACACCTATGACGGGGAGATGGCGGCAGTAAGCGTCCAGAAAAGCGGGGCCGAGATCTCAACAACCTATATCATCGAAACACGTGGCGGCAAGGTCCTTTACCCTCCCCTCGAAAACATCTTCGGATACCAGTGGACAAGGGACCAGCATCACGCCTACTTCACGGTACGTAGCCAGGCTGATGTCGACAAACAGGTTCCACTGAAGAGTTACCTCTGGAAAGTGGGCGACCCTGCCGATAAGGCACAATTCATAGGGACGACCAAAGACGCCCAGAACTCCTACTATATTTACGACAACCGGTACAGCGACGTCACCTTTTTCGGTGAAAGCAATTTCAATTCCAACAGTTGTAAGATCAGGAAAACCGGCACAAATGATGAAGGCACGACCATTTATGAAAGCAGTGAGTTCCAGGCATACCCCTGGGCACTCGGCGACAAGCTGTACGTGCTGACCAATGACCACGCACCAAACTACCGGTTTATGGTTGCAGCCAAGGGCAAGCCCGGGTTTAAGGATTGGAAGACGCTGATCCCCGAAGGAGCAACGGTGATCCAGAACGTTGAAGTGCTTAAAGACGGCAGGCTGATCGTCCAGGATAAAAAGGATATCCAGAGCAGGCTTACCCTGTATGATGTCAACGGGAAGATGATCAGGCCAATTGAGTTGCCCGAGGTGGGGAATGTGGATAATGTCAGTTTCGACCGGGAGGAGGACTCTGTATATATTTACATGAGCACCTTTACTTCTCCCGGTAAGATGTACGTGGCCTCCCCGAGGGACTTCAAATGGAGGCTTTACTATTACCGCAATATCCCGATTGATATGAGCAACATCACGGGTGAAATAAAATTCTACTATTCCAAAGACAGCACCCGTATCCCTTGCCTGGTGGTTCACCGGAAGGACCTCAAACTCGACGGCAACAACCCCGTTTTACTGACTGCATACGGCGGCTTCAACATCGGCATCTCTCCCGGATATTATGGTTATTTTGCACCCTTTATCAACCGCGGCGGCGTTGTCGTTGAACCGGGTATCCGGGGAGGCGATGAGTATGGAGAAAAATGGCATCAAAACGGCATGCTGCTGAAAAAGCAAAACTGTTTTGACGATTTCAACGCCTGCGCCGAATGGCTGATACGAGAAAAATACACAAACACCGGCAGGATCGTGGCGGAAGGTGGCAGTAACGGCGGTTTGCTGATGGGGGCCATTGCCACCCAGCGGCCCGACCTCTACAAAGCGGTTCTTTGCGCAGTTCCCCTGCTTGATATGGTCAGGTTTCATAAATTCCTGATAGCCCGCTACTGGATTCCCGAATACGGCTCTTCCGACAACGAAGCCGATTTCAGAAATATCCTGGCCTATTCTCCCTACCATCACATCCGGCAGGGTATCAACCTGCCAACGATGCTTGTCAGAACTGGTGCCAACGACAGCCGCGTTGATCCGCTTCATGCCAAGAAATTCACCGCAGCGCTTCAGAACAACCCCGGGCAGATCAACCCTGTGCTGCTTTATATCGATTACAATGTCGGGCATGGTTCAGGCCAGGCAACAAAACAGCGCATCGACAATGTCATGGTTGATTTCGAGTTCATTATGAACCAGCTCGGCATGTAACCGGAACCAGGATCGTTATTACACACGCCCTGCCAGGACCCGCTGCCCTGGCAGGGTTTTTTGATGCCGTTAGGGTAATTTTCGTTTTGTTCATTTTAATACCTGCCGGCTGTCAATGCAGGCTATGATTTTCTGAATGGGCTGATATTCGTGGCCGGATATTAACGGCCCCGGGCTAATCCGGCAGGCAGATAAAAAAATATTTTCAAAAAAACTTGACATCAGGGAATAAATATAGTATTATTGCAAAATCATTTTAATATCATTTTGATATTAAGTAAAATCAACCGACATGGAAAAAGAAAAAGTAAGTACAACGTCATCAGGATATTTGGGCGTGCTAATAGTCCTGGGACTTATGG
>JBAXFZ010000024.1:0-19312 GCA_037139685.1 Bacteroidota bacterium | reverse complement strand
AAAAGGGATATCGTTTGTAAAAAGTCAGTTGCCGGGAACTACCTGTTAATGGTTGTTCCCGGTTTTTTTTCGTCTTTCCTTTTTTTATAAAGTTTAAAGGAGCCGTAGCCTGCGCCAAGGGCCATCAGGACCGAAAGTCCCCCGTCGATGGGCGCACTCTGGTTTCCGCCGCCGCCATGACCGCCGCCCGGCGGGGGAGGAGGTGCGTCAAGGGGATTATCGGCAAGTAAATGAGCCGTAAAAATACCTGACAGGAGAAAGACCATGATCAGCAATGTTTTCCTTATTGATTGCATATATAGATTTGTTTTATCTGTTATGACTGGATGAATACCTTTTTTACGACAACCTTTGTTCCCGTGGTAAGTCTCACCACGTAATACCCTGTTGCGACACCGGGGGCGGTACTGTATAATCCTCCGTTGTCTGTCTCTTCGCTAAGCAACAACTGGCCCGAAAGGCTGTAAACCTCAAGCCTTGCTTTGCCGGGATTGACAATGTAAAGTTTGTTTCCGCTGGCGTAAATCCCGGTAGTGCTTATACTGGTTTCGCCGGTGCCGGTGTGGCCGAATGAAATCACAAAGCGGGCGGGATTGTCACCCTGGGTGGAGGTGAAGGTATATACCGGGTTTTCGTTGAGGTTCTGGGTTTTATCGAGTTTCAGGTCGGTCAGGTAAACATCGGCATCGATATTTTCAATATGAACAGCATCGATGGAGTAATTTGTGCCTTCGGTCTTAATGAAACTGAAGGGGATGGTTGCCTGTGCGTCGATCCCCGGCAGTACATTGGTCGAAAGGTGTTCGGTGCCGTCGACGGAATAGAACTGGGGTGCATAGCCGGGAAAAAAGCGGGAATCGAATGCCGGGCTGTACCCGGGGGCTGCCTGGTCGTTAAACATGACCACGCTCTCCTGAGCCGTTTGTGCACTAAGGTTGCGGGCAACAAGCATGATGACCGGCACATCCGTTGATTTGTACCAGCTTTGGGTGCTGTGGACGCGGGCAGCGGCTGGAATGGTAAGTGAACCGCCCGTTGCATCGAGTGCCTGGACCATAAATCCCTGGTGCGGGGGTATGATCATTCCTGCAACATCGAGATCGGTATAACTGGCATTTGTTTCATTCCACACCTTGGCAGTGGTCGAGAGGTTCGACAGGGCCCAGCCGGCAGTATTCCAGGTAATGGCGCTGGAGAAGGGATTCCCCAGCAGGTTCCAGCCGGGATCAATGCCGGTACCTGTATAATTGCCAGGACTGGTATAGGTAAGCCCGCTTTTGGAAACATTCGATACATTCAGCGCCGTTCCCGTGAAATTTTTCGTCATATCCGTCTTATATGCGACCAGGTATCCCTTCCCGGCTGTAAAGCTTGCATCGAAACCCGGTACCCATTGCATTGAGGGGTCCTTCGAGTTAAACCATAAGCCGTTTATTTCATCCCATGCATAGAAATCCTGCGTGTTGTCGGGAGTCGACGGTACGAATTCGGGTTGTACGGCCTGGGTTGAAACCGGGGAAGAGAGCAAATGCCAGCCGTGGTTGTCGTCGGTCCAGTGGGATATATAGCGCTGTATGGTACCGGCAACACCTGCGGTGTTGAGTATCAGAGAACCTGTGCCGGTTGCATCGGAATTTATCACCAGGCCGGTAGTGCCCGCAACATTGTTGAAGGTTCCCGGTACAGTTGCCTGGCAGGCCGATGACAGGGTCAGCACGTTGCCCGTGGGGATGGTCAGAGTGGAAGATGCCTCCGTGGTTAAGGTTTTATGAACAATGACGGTGCCATTCACGGTGAGTTCGCTGGAACCCAAAACCGAAACCGTGTTGTAATTCCCGCCGGCAATCGCCGAACTGGCGTCATATTGCGGGTTTCCAAGCAACGATCCCCAGCTGGTGGCAATCCGGATACCATCAATAACGAATGTCGGGGCGCTGCCGGCCGAACCCTGCCGGAGCGTAAACGAAGAGATCTCCGCAGGTGCGTTGGCTGCAACCGCATCGGTTACAGAGATCTCACCGGCGACCGGCTCATTGACAACATTCGGATCTACGAAAACGGTTGCGGTTGCCGAAACACCCGAAACAAACTGGTACTTGACGACTACCAGGTGCGTAAAATTCTGAGCAAAATCAGTCGTACCGTATGTTGTACCGCTGGCGGCATTGGCAATTCCGAATTTTACAAATCCTGCATTGGTTGATGACTTGATAAACAGCCTTGCCCTGTAAGTTGTATTGGAGCTTAAGGGGGCAAAGGCGAAAACATAATCGCCGCCTGTTTGCGATGCTGAAATATTCACCAGGAAGGAGGCATATATGGTACCTGGGCTGTTTTGCTGGGTGAAAATTTTATAATCATCCTGGCCTGTGTTGGCAACGGCCAGGGCATACCCGATACCTGTGGAGCCATAATCGGTGTAAGACAAACCGGCGGCTCCCGCGGTAAGATTATTGGTGCCGGTGCCGCTCGATGCCGTATACCCGTTGGAGGTCAGGATGCTGGTATAATTGAAATTGTCCTCAAATACCAGCGTCCCGGCTGTTTGTACGGTAATATTAAAGGTGTTGGAAGGGATGCCCGTAAAGCCTGCCGAAGCAGCTGTAAGGATGAATCCCGATCCTGTGGCCGTATGGGTGATGGCGTTAAAGGTGGCAATGCCGGCAACGGCAGCCGTGGTTTGCGGTGAGCTGCCAAGTGTGCCGGATGAGGTAATATCTACATTTGCCGTAAAATCCAGGTCGGTATTTCCAAGGGCATCAATACCCTTTACGGTCACCGGGGGAAACATGACGGCTCCTGCGACAGTATTGGAAGGTTGCTGTACATACAACAGCTGGGTTGCAGTGACTTCAATCCGGTTAATATCTCCTGTCGTAGCGGAAACCGCACCGCCGGCATTGGCGGTGGCAAATCCCGACCCTGCTGCTGAAGCGGTAGCCGAGGTTACGGTAAATGTGATCTGCTGGTTATCCGTTACAGTGCCCTGGTAGGTTACCCGCAGTTCAAAGTCCTTGGTGCCGTTATCGGGAGCGGAAAGAGCAAGCCCGGTGAAGGGGATGGTGGTGGCGCCATTGACGGCTACTTCAGCCACATTCGTCGAACCGTCGAACAGCGCGGCTGTCCTGATCGCAGTTGAGCCGCCGGTTGAAAAACTGATGGCTGTCAGGCTGGTTCCCAGGTTGTCGCCATCGGGTGTCCCCGCGCCATCGCGGATGGTGAGGCCTGTCACACCAGCCGATGTGGCTGTAATAAGGGAGGTGGAGGCCTGGTAGGCAGCGTAGGCAATATTGGAGGAATAGGAATACCCGCTGGTATTGGCAATATCGGAAAGAGCAGAGACTGTTGATGCTCCTGTCAGGTTCAGGAGATAGGGATTCTCCCCGCCTGTTGCATCATTGCTGGAAATGCTGATCTGGGCTGTTTTGTTTCCCTGGGTGACGGGATTATAGGTAACCATGAAAGTGGTGGTACCTGGGGCTGCAACTGTTGATGTGGTGGCCGTCTGGTCAATGCTGAATTCGGAGGCATTGGTTCCGCTGATGGTAATGATAGGGGTTCCGGTTAAATTCAGTACTGCCGATCCCAGGTTTTCTATGGTAAAAGTGATTTGCGGCGAGGCATTCCCGGAGACAAGGCTGCCGAAATCATAGCTGCCTCCCGAAAGTATCGTGGTCGTATTCTGTTTTAAGTTGATTTCAGGCAACGGGTTGGTTACATCGAATGCTGGGCTGTTGCCGGTAGGATTTATCCCGGCAGCCGATCCTGCAATCGTAGTCCCGGTTCCCGGAACGGAAAAGAGCAGGTTGCTGAAGGTCGCCGTTCCGCTCACCGCATTGACGCTGGTAGTTGCGGTTCCGCTGAAGGTTCCGGTGGTCGACAATCCTACTGATGCAGTAAAATCAAGATCCTTGTTGAGCAACCCGTCGAGGGCGTCAATGGTGGGTGAGGGGGTCATCACAGCATTGACCGGAACAGTACTGGGATTAACATTAAAAACAAGGCTGGTGGCCGTGACCTCTATCCTGTTGTTATCTCCCGAGGTGGAAGTGGCCGCCCCGCCCGCGTTGGCGGCAGCAAACCCTGAACCGGAAGCCGAGGCAGTGGCCGAATTTACCGTGAGTGAAAATTGCTGGTTGTCGGTAACCGTTGAATTAAAGCTTGCCCTGACCGAAAAGGTTTTGCTTGAATTGTCTGTCGCCGTAAGGGTCAGTCCGCTAAAGGCTGCCGTCGCACCTCCGGCGACCTCGGCGACATTGCTGGTGCCGTCAAACAGCGCGATCCTCCGGATGCATGAGGAATTGGCGACATTAAAAGTAATGGCAGTCAGGATCGTGGACAGTGCATCCGGGTCGGAAAGGGAGGCTCCGCCGTCACGGATATCAAACTGGGCGATTTCAATGGAGTTGCCGGTGGTTAACGGACTGGTACCCTGGTACAGGTTGTAGGCAATATTTGTGGGATAGGTAAAGCCCGCCGTAGCGGCTATGTCTGAATTGGCAGAGGTGAGCGCCCCTAAAACCGGCGTAATCGTGATATCGTCCCATCCTAAATTATCGGAACTGGCGCCACCGGGATGGATAAACCTGATAAAAATGTACTGCCCGCTGGCAATTGATAACCCGGAAACCGTCTGGGTTAAGGTGGTTCCTGTTGCAACACTGGCCGTAGCATCATTGAATGACAAACTTGACAGGCTGTTGGTTAATGCTCCAACTGCCGGGTTTGTGGAGGCTGCAGCCGATTGCCACGACACTGTTACGGTAGGGCTGGCTGTACCTGATTTCCACATCCTGGCGGTAAAAGAAATTGTAAACCCGGTAACCGGTGCCCCTGAGCTGTTCTGCAGCAGCCAGGTTGATTGTGCATTTGATGCCGATCCGGAACCTAAAAAGGAGAGATTGTTATTTGCATACCATCCTCCCGTTGTACCGGTGGTCTGTGCTGTTCCTCTCCAGGTATTGCCCGAGGTTGCTGTGAGGGTCCAGTTTGCCGGAGAATTCCCTGTGGAGACAGCTGTTCCCGATGCCGGCGAAGTGAAGGTCGAAAATGCCTCCACCACCGGGGTTGTGCTGCTGATAACAGCCTGCCCCTGTCCCGGAATCGGAAGTGACAAAATTACTGCCAGTACTGCTGATATAAGGGCGATTTTGATGCGTAACCTGTGTAACATATAGATCGTTTTAATGTTTTATGGTGCTGTTTATTCTGCTGCATCCCTGTTAATCCTGCCGGAACAAATGGCGTTGGAAACGAACAAAGAAAAATGTTTGTATGAAACATTTTGTATCATACAATGTTACAGCTTGTTAATATGTGTGTTAAATTAATAACACCGGGGATAACTGAATGGCAAAGATATTACAAAGAAGAAGGACATGAAGCCCGGCCGGTATATTTAACAATAAAATAATATTATAATGGGATATGCCATTTATTTTGAAACCGAAAAAAAAAACCGGGAATCACCTGCAACAGGCGACTTCCGGCTGGAAGGGGGTGGTGCCGGGTGCCCGGCGGTGATTTCAGTTTTCTGCTTGCAGCGGAGGGCGATTCACGCTCATTCGGTCTGTTTCTCCGCTTTCCAGTTTTTAATGATTTTCTGGGTCCCGTAACTGACACCAAGGAGCATCAGGATTCCCGTCCCGCTGTCGATCGGAGCCCCCTGGGGGTTTCCGCCGCCGCCGTGGCCCCCGCCTGGCGGCGGCGGCGGTGAATCAAGCGGGTTGTCGGCATGTAATTGTATCATGAACATGCTCATGATGAAGAAGGTAAACGTAAGCAATGATTTTCGTAATGTCTGCATATCTGATTTTTTTATCGTTTAGGATTGGAGAAAGACCTTGGCTACTGTAACTTTATTTCCGGTGGTTAAGCGTACCATGTAATAAGCGGCAGGTACCTGGAGGGCGGTTTTGTACAAACCTGCACTGTTGATCTCCCGCGTAAGGATTTTCTGACCTGTGAGGTTGAACACCTCCAGCCGCGCCTGCCCGGGGTTAACAAGGCATAGGTTGTTTTCGTAAGTATAGATGCCGCTGCTGATCCCGGTCTTTTCTGCAAGGCCTACCATTCCGAACGACAGCAGGAACCGGGAGGGGGCATCGCCATCAATGGAGGTAAAGCAGTAAACCGGGTTCTCCACGAGATTCTGTGTCTGGCCCGTCTTCAGATCGGTAAGCAGCACCGATTCCGGAACATTGTCAAGCTGAGTGGCCTCGATGGTATAGTTCATACCCCCTGTTTTGATAAAGTTGAAAGGAATGGTGGTCTGGCTTCCGATTGATGGCAGGGTATTGGTGGAGAGGTTAACCCCTCCGACTGCGACGGAATAGAATTGCGGGGCATAGCCATCCAGGAAATAGGAGTCGAAATCGCTGTCGTACCCCGGGGTGGCCTGGCTGTCGGTTGTCACCACGCTTTCCTGGCTTGTCTGTTCGCCCGGGTTATGCGCCACAAGCTTGATAAAAGGGTTCCCGGTTGCCTTATACCAGGCTGTTGTGCCGTGGGTGCGGGCAGAAGCGGGGATTGTGATCTGGCCCGAAGTTGATGCGTTGACATAAACCATGAATCCCTGCATGGGCGGAATGATCTGGTTGGCGGCAATATCGCTGTAGGATGCACCCGATTCATTCCATATTTTGGCAAAAGCATCAATATTGGTTAAGCCCCAGTTCCCGTTGTTCCAGATAAGGGTACTGGAAAAGGGGTTGCCAAGCAGGTTCCATCCGCCGGTCAGGGTGTTCGAAGGGGTGTTGGTACAGCCCTTTACCTGGTCACCTGCATTCAGGTTGCCTGTAAACACCTTCGTTTGAAAATTGCCAACAGCCACCAGGTAACCCTGCCCGATCACAAAATTTGATCCGAAAGCACCAGAATTGAAGCCATAGGGAGCCCCGGCCCCCAGCTTTGAATTAATCCAGAAACCTGTCGGTTCGTCCCATAAATAAAAGTCCTCATTCGTTGATGGCGGATTTGAAACAAAAGCAGGTTGAAACGGCTGGGCATCAACCGGGGAGGAGAGGAGGTGCCAGCCCTTTACATTCGTGGTCCAGGCAGCGATATCGCGCTTTACCGTAGCAGCCACATTGGCCGAGTTTTGAATGAGCGACCCGCCGCTTTCAACAACAAGGCCACTGGTACCCGCATTGTTGGTCAGGGTGCCGGTTACCGTCAGCGCTTTTCCGGCAGCCACCGTCAGTGATGCACCGGCGGAGATGGTAAGGTTTGCACAGAGGGCGGGTGTTAAGGGATCGGCGTTAACCACCGGCATATTTGAAACCAGTGAAGGGATAAAGGCATTCAGCGAAGCAGCCGGGACCGCATTAGGATTCCAGTTCCCGGAGGCAGCCCAGTCGGCACTAACCCCCCCCTGCCATGCGTTGAGGTAAATATTGACGGCATTGCTGAAGCAATTGACTGAACTACAGGTGAGCCCTGTATTTAATGAGGCAAGATACTGGTTGACCTTTGTCGGATAGGGCGGCTGGGTAAAGGAAAAGGCCAGGCCGGCTTTTGCTCCCGCAACAAAAGCTACCGTATTGGTCATGCGCAGGCGGCAGACTCTTGTTCCCGGGGCAGCCTGGCTGATGATCGTACCCGACCCTGCACCCGGGGGGGCCTTCCCGGCCAGTTTAATGATGTTCGGGGATGTAAATACCACGCTGGTAGGTTGCTGGGCTGCAGTTAACCCGGAAGACCCGGAAACAATGGACATGGTTACAGTTCCCCCGTTGAGAATGGCGGCATTAAAGGTAATTCCCGCCTGGACGGAAGCCAGTTCGAATGTTTCAAGCGGATCGGTATCGAGCAGGTAAAGGTCAAATTCGAGAATTTTGTCGGAAACCTGCAGGTCATTTGCGATGGTGTAGTTGAAATCGCTGGGGCCTGCAGGGGCCAGGGGAGAGAACCTTTTCTGGGCGTTTACCTGGAGAACAACCATTACCAGGAGTAAGGGGATGGCTTTTGTCAATTGTTTTAATTTATTTTTCATTTTTAATTGTTTGTCGGATTAATATTGATACTTGGAAGAAAACCTTAATGGTCGGAATTGGCAGGCATTGTCGCTGCATCACCCGGGTCTGGTCAGGGGGTGACGGAACCGGCAAACTGCGCGGCGTTGTTATCAATGATCGCGAAGTCGGATATATCGATCAACCCGTCGCCATTGACATCTTCGGGCAGGTAACCTGTGCCGAAAGCGGCGGCTTCATTGTCTACCGGTGCGAAGTCGCTGATGTCAACCAGGCCGTCCTGGTAAACATCGCCCCCGTAGATGGCATAGCTGCCATCCGGCATCGTAGCGAGGTTCCCTCCATAAACTGAAGAGGGTGTGCCGAATGACTGGTTAATGGTCCCCCCCGCAAACGATTGGGGCGCGGCGCTTACCGTTTCTAGACTATTCCTGTGTTTTACGGTAATGTAGTAGGTTCCGCTGAAGGTGCCCGGGATCGTCACCGTTGCATTGCCGTTGGTGCCGAGTACCACATCGGTGGCGGTGTAAACCGTTGTAGAGTAGTAACCCGGGGTGCTGCTGTGCAGTTCGACCGTAAGATGGTCGGCGACACCTGCAGCCCAGTGCGGCCCGTTTTCGTCATAAGCCTGGCTCATGGTGCCATTGCCGGTATATAACCCTTCGAGGATGACCGATGTGAGATGAAGCGTTTTTGTATTTGAAGGGGTGGTGAAGGTCAGGTCAGAGCCATAGAATGAAAGATTCCCGGCCATCGACTTTACCCTGTAATGGTAGGTTGTGTTCGGCTGGATTGATGAAAGAGCGGCATTTACAGGTGTTACGGAGGAGCCTGTCACTGTTGGCGGCACGGCAGCAACCGTGGTGCCGTATGATATTGTCGAGCCGTAGTCGAACGAAACAGTTTCCGTTTCACCGCTTGCATTCACCGACCCGTTGAGGATGGCTGAATTATAGGTTACCTGGGTTGCAGCCAGTGTTGTAATCGCCGGCGTTGTTGTGAACTCGTCGGCCCCGATATCAGGGGGATTGTTCCTGGTTTCTCCGTCATAATCGGTTGTAACTGCCGGGAGGGTCAACCCTGCATTTTTTACCGGGGTTGCGGATACAGGGTTGATGTGCAGGTCGGTCAGGCTTAAAAAGACCGGATCCCCTGTAACGCTGGCACCATCCTGCGACGAAGCGGTTCTCCAGGCAGCCAGCGTGGCGCAGTTTGTCGCATTCCACAAACCAAGGGAGGTGCCAGTTGAATAAAGATCGTTGAAGTTGCTGACGAGGGTCCCGGCAGCCGACCCGATTGCATAGGATTTAACCGATCCCCCGCTCCTGGCATTGTAAAAAATATTATCCTTCACTGTACAGGTACCGGCAGATGCATTGTAAAAGGCATAGTTGCTGTTTGAACCTGACGCTGTACCATTCAAATACAACGAGTTGAACGAATAGCTGCTGGTTGCGGTGCCGGCCTCATAGGTCCCGTAGATCCGGCTTTCGGCCGCCGAAGGGCTTTGTCCCAGCGAAATCATATTGTTATAGATGGCGGAGCCGGTCCCGTAATTGAGGATGCCGTAAATCACCGGTGAGTAGCCTCCCGTTCCCCCGACGGTTGCATATACGTTGCTGATCTTATTGTTCCTGACAACAATGCTGTTCACCGATGAGGCCTGGATCACGATGCCGGCCGCCGTTAAGGCGATGAGGCTGGAATTGAAATTCCAGATATTGGTAATGGTGTTTCCTTCAATTACAGGATTTACAAGAGTTCCGGCGGCAGTAACCTGGATCCCGACAGGCAGGTAGATAAATCCCGTTCCGCTTCCGTTCGATTTAATGTCACGGATGATGTTGTTCTTTACATGAACTGTTCCTGCGGTAATGACCACCCCCGCGGTCCTGTCGTTCCCCCCGGCCCAGTGGGCGATGTTCCCGACGGTGTTGTTTTCAATGTTGACGATCCCGGTGCCTGAACAATAGATGATCCCGTTGTCATACCCGCTGCGGATGGTGTCGGATGGCAGCGCCCCGCCTCCGAATACATTCCCGGTAACCGTGCCGATATTGACATTTCCGCTTAGTACCTGGATACCGTAAACAGCGGAATTCGCGCTTGACCCTGTTGAACCGAAATTGGACAGGTGATTTCCCTGCACACTGGTAGGGGAGGCGGTTCCGACTGAAAGACAGATACCCAGGACGCCTGCAGGCGTGGAAATGGCCGCACCGCTCCTCGAAGCATTGGATCCTCCGAAATTGTTGCCCGTGACGGTATGCCCGCTGCCTCCCAGGATGTAAATGCCATAAAGGGTATTGGACTGAACAGAGGTTTCATACAAATTGTTTCCGCTGATGGTACATCCGTTTGCCACATTGTTAAGATAAATGCCGGCGTTGCTCCAGTTGTAGATATTGTTGGATTGCAGGTTGACGGTGTTTCCTGCGTTTGATGAATAGATCCCGCAATAGGGAAGCCCGGCGCTCCCTCCGGTGGGATTATGCAAATCGCAGTTGGCGATATAAACCGCATTGGTACCGGTAATACCGATATTGACCACCCCGTTTGTTGAGACAGAGGTATTGCCTTCAACAACACAGTTCCTGATGCTGTCATTGGTGGCTCCATTGGTAAACTGGATGGCCGGGCCGGCTGAAGTTGCAGATGCAAGTGTGTTCCTGAACAGGAGATATTTGCCGCTTCCCCCGTTGAAGATCACCCGGTCGGCACCGTTTATGTTGATCATCGGGGTAGCCGTGGCAACGGCCGTTCCTGAGATGACCCGCTGGGTCGTGGCATCCGGCTGGATGGTCAGGCTGTAGTTTCCTGGACCTGTTTCGGTCCACTGGTTCAATGCATAGGTTCCCGGTTCCGTGAGGTCATTCTGGATAACAGCCACCAGGTTTCCTTCCAGCCCGCAGATGTTGATATTCTGGAAAAGACCTGAAGCCCCCGTCAGCGTAGCGAACTTCCCGGAGGTGCCGACTGTCACGGTCCCCGATAGCGGGCTCTGGACTGTGTAGCTGTTTGGGTTTGAAGGAGGGGTGGATGAAGCAGGCGGATTTGCACCGTAAGCCGTGATACCTGAAGATGGATTGGCGCCGACATTTGGAACCGGCCAGGTTCCCTGGGCAACAATGTAGTAGGATACCACATCCCCGTTTATAACCCCCGAACCGAAGGTAAAGGAATATTGGTTGTTACCGGCCGGGATTCCCTGGACGGAGGTATAGTTTACCGCATTGTTTTTCTTCCAGTAAAGGACAGGCAGCCCGGTTCCCGATGTGGGTACTCCTGAAGCGGGATCGGTGATTGCAGCCGTGAGTGTTTGCGCAGATACTGTAAAAGTGTTTGCCAGCGGGGTGTAGGTGATGACCGGAGGGGCATGATAATGGGCCCCGGCAAATTCATCCGCACCGATATCGGGGGCAGTTGAAGGATCAAGTCCGTTCACCGGGTAACCGGCATTTGGATAGCGTGCATCTCCGTCAAAATCGTCGGTGATGGCAACAGGTGTGCTGATCACCTGGCCGCCGCTTTCGGTTTTTGTCTCAATGCCCGGCTGAATATGCAGGTTGTAACCGGCAGGGTCGGTAAACGGCGGAAGTTCGGTCACCGAATTCGCCTCCCTTGGCGCTACGGCTGCCTGGAAAGCTGCAAGAGTCTGGTAATAGGTTGTCCCGTTTGAATAGATCAGGTTATGGGGCCCGGGAATTCCGCTGTAAAGCAAATTGTTGTCGGAACCTGTATTGTAATTGGCCAGGTCGGTTCCGGCACGATACATGGCCGTTGAATAATATGTTCCTGATGAAACAAAAAGGTTGACCAGTATGTTGTTTTTCATCGTGACAGCTGTGCCGGTATTGCTTATATAAAGCGAGGCAACTGAATTGGTGACGCCGGGACTGGTTGAATTAAGGTAAACCGTGTTGTTGAACAGGTTCACGGTTGTGCCGTTATTGAGGTAAATCCCCGTGATCGACATTCCCGTGTTGGATCCCCCGGGAATCAGAAGGTCGGAGACGTAATTGTTGTAGAGGTTAACAGCAGTGTTCCCATTCAGGTAGATTCCGTTGCTAATCCCAGTACCGCTTGTAACAATGTCATATAACCTGTTTTTAAAGATGTTTACTGATGCCATGTATCTCGTGTCCAGTCCATAGCAACTTCCTCCCGAGGAATTCAGGCTGTGAATGAGGTTCCCCGACACATAACCGGTGGTGGTTGAAACGGGATAATTAAAGATACCGTAAACTAAAGAAGTTCCTGTAGCTGATAATCCATAGACCTGGTTGTTCTGGATGTATTCGGTTGCGCCTGCAGCCGAATTGGATTGATATATTCCCGTGATCTGTCCTGTCGACGGTTTGGACAGGTTCCTGACAATATTGCCGTTTATATTTATCGCACTGGCCGTAGCAGCCTGGTAAATGCCGTAAATGTAGGAATCGGCCGCCAGTGTGCCGGTGAAATTCTGGATGGTGTTGTTGTTTATGCTGATGGTGTTGGGCGAAGCGCCGGCTGCGCCCAGGGCGTTGTAGATCCCGTAAATATAATTGGTGGCGGCCCCCAGGCTGATGGTATTGCCGGTAACCGAAAAATTTGCTCCTGTACCGTTACCCAGGTTTATCCCGTACAGGTAACCGGTTGTCCCGGTCCCGCCGCTGATATTGTTATTTGCAATTGTAAGGCTGTTCTGATAGGTTGCAATGATCGCCTGTGCCGCAACACTGCCGCCGCCGAAACCCGAGATCGTATTGCCACCCGAAACCCCGATTTCATTCCCCGTATCAAAACCGGCAAGTGTAACGCTGAAGCCCTGGAGATCGATGCCGGTGTAGGCATTTGAAATCACATTGCTGTATATCTTGCAGTAATTATGCCCGTCGGATGAAGTGGAGACATTATATGTGGTGGTTGAACCCGGTGTATGATTTCCGATATGGATACCGGTTGATCCGGTGTTGGATTTGTTCAGGGTGATGTTGCAGTTCCTGATGATCACATCCTGGCATCCGTCGAGCGGAGCCGAGACATTCTTTTTAAGAAGTGCATACCCCCATTCCATCTGCATGGTCGGTGTGGTATTGAGCGGGTTTTCCTGCAGATCGATGCCGTCGAAGGTAACATAATCAGCCCCTGCGATCTTGATAATTCCGTCGAGGTTCGTTGTGGTGCCGGGTGTAAAAGCCGTTATCATCGGGTTTGATCCTGAACCCGATTTCCGGAATACGACTGGGTTTGTCAGCGAGGAATAATTGGATGCCGCACAGGTGTAGCTGATAAGGCCGCCGTTTGAACTGGTGAAGGTCTCCGTATAATTGGAAGCTACATTAAAGATTACACCGCCTGTACCGACCCCCCTGAAGTTCAGGGTGGCGATGGCCGATTGTATGGAGGGCAGATCGCCCGGTATTGTCCAAACCCCGGTCATCCCGCTTTGTACGGTATAGGTGCTCGGGCTCCCGGGCGGGGTTGAAGCCGACGGGGGATTTGAACTGAACCCTGAAGCGCCTGTCGGGGGATACACACTAACGTTGGGCGGTACAACCAAATCCTGTGCCGCGATATAATAGGATATAATATTGCCTGAGCTCACACGCCCGCCGAAGGTAAAGGTATACTGCCCGGCACCGGCTGAAACTCCCTGGACTGCCGTGTAGTTTGCATCGCCTGTTTTTTTCCAGTATAGCACAGGCATACCGGTTCCGGAGACAGGTACTCCAAACCCGGCATCGTAAATCAGGGCTGTCAGGGTACGGGGATTATTGTCAAACGGGTCGGTCAGCGGGGTATAGGTTATAGTTGGAGGTGTCACATCGCCGCCCCCCGCAAACTCGTCGGCTCCGATATCGGTGGCTGTAGCCGGGTGACCCGGGTTGTCGGGATAGCCCTGGTTGGGAAAACGCGGGTTCCCGTCATAATCGTCGGTAACCGCAAAGGGAGAGGTGACAATCTGTCCCCCGCTTTCACACGCAGTTCCGGCTCCGTTCACCAGGTGGAAGTCGTAACCTGGCGCGTTGACAAACGGCGGCATTTCCGAGATTGACCCGGCTTCACGGGGTGCCACCCTTGTTTTGAAGGCGGCCAGTGTCTGGTCAGCGTTGGTGTAATCCTCCATGATGAGGTGGTTGGGCCCGGGAGTCCCCGCGTAAAAGAGGTTGTTATCGGAGGTGATGGCATATTCAGTTAAGGCGGTATTTCCTTTCCTGAGGGCGGTTGCAAAATTGCCGGTACCGGAGGCGGTCGAAAGGTTGACCAGGATGTTGTTCTTTAACAAAACAGAGGTGATTGATCCCGAAATACTTACACAAGCCGTCCTGAAATTGTTGTAACTGCTCGCTGTATTCAGGTATATGGTATTGCTTATAATGTTGGCGGTTGTGCCCGTATAGGCATAAATGCCCTCTACGACATCGGCATTGTAACCATAGGTCGATGTGGGCGCTTTCAGGTCGGTGATATAGTTGTTGAAGACATTGGCCGTGGTTGTCGCCTGGATATAAAGCCCCGTGATCATCCCCTGCCCGTTGTTGCCGTTTCCGTCGGAGGAGATGTCATAGATCCTGTTTTTATATACATTCGTGGTTCCGCCTGATTCGAGTATGATCCCCTTGTTGCTTCCGCCGTTCGAGTATATCCCGTGTATGGTATTGCCGTAAATATTCCCGGTCGTGGTGGATGATGCATTATAGTCGATGGTATAGATGGAGGTGCTGGATGAAATGCTGCAGTTGAAAATCTGGTTATTATAGATGTTCCTTACGCCGTTGGCCATTGTGCTGTATTCCGCGATGCAGTAATAATAGTTTCCGCCAAAATGGGCGTTGTTGCGCAGGATATTCCCGTAAATGTTGACCGTACTTGCATTTGCCTCCTGTGAAATGAGAGAGGAGGGCCAGGCGCTGCCGGTAGGGCTCGTGAAGTTTTCAAGGATATTGTTATAGATATTTACCGTATTAGGCGTGGAGGAGCTGCCCCCCATGGTATTTCGTATGCCGAACATTGTATAGATGCCCGAACCTGGTGTGAGCGTTATCGTATTGCCGTAGATGTCCAGGTTGGATCCGGTCCCGCCGCCCGTATAAATTCCGTAAAGATTCCCGGTCGTACCATTCCCCCCGATGATGGTATTGCCCGCGATTTTCAGGATGTCCTGGTATGAAGCAAAAATTCCGCAGGGGTTTCCTCCTGTCCCGGCAAAGTTGGTGATAATGTTCCCGGCCGTCACACCGATCTCGTTACTTACATCCATAATCCCCGAATAGCCCTCCACATCGATGCCGTTGTAGACATTTGTAATCGTATTGCCGTAAATCCTGCAACCGTTGTTTGCATCATATGATGTGCTGAAGTTAATCGAAGCCGTAGAGTTGAAAACATGATTACCCACATGGATCCCCGAGGAGGCGGTATTGGACTTGTTCAGTGTGACGGTGCAATTCCTGATGGTGACGTACTGGCATCCGTCGTAAGGGGCCGTTGAATTTTTCTTGACGATGGCATACCCCCATTCCATCTGCATTGTTGGCGTGGTGTTCAAAATGTTTTCCTGGAGGTCGATCCCGTCGAAAGTTATATAATCGGCACCGGCCAGGATGATCATGCCGTCGGTGGCGGCTGATGTGCCCGGGGTGAAGGCAGTGACCAGGGGATTGGGTCCTGAGCCCGATTTTTGAAAGATAACCGGACTGGCAATATTGGAATAGTAGGACTGGCTGCAGGTATAACTGATCAATCCCGCGGTTGAATTTGCAAGCATTTCGGTGTTCCCTGCCGCAACATTGAAAGTAACACCGCCATAACCCACCCCATTCGTATTCAGAGCAATTATGGCGGCCTGGATGGATGCATAATCTCCGGGGATTGTCTTAATTCCTGTTAATGGCAAACAATATATCAAATTCGAGAAGAAAAATATTATTAGGATTCCGGATATTCTTTTCATTCCTGCGTTGGTTTTAGTAAAAAATCGACCCTTATTTTAACGCAACAAAATTACCGGGAACAGGTGGAACCGGTTAGCAGGAATGTGCCGGAAATTGACAGTTATGTGCCAACCGGGCCGGGTGCGGAATCTTTTGGCCGGGTCGCGCGAAAGATCGGAAAAGCGGGAGAGTTAACCTGACACAAATGTGCCGGATGTTGACACAAATGTGCCGGATGTTGACACAAATGTTTCACCTGGACATAAACTCGCTGGGGGTCATGGTGTAAACCTCCCTGAAGCACTTGGTGAAATAGGAAAGATTGTTAAAGCCGACGGCATACATGATTTCGGATACATTTCCGAATTTCTGCTCCATCAGCTGGGCCGCACGCTTGATGCGGATAATGCGGATAAAACCGGTAATCGGCTGGTTGGTGAGTGCTGTGATCTTCCGGTGCAGCTGGCTGCGGCTCATAGCGATGTTATGCAACAGGAAATCGATATCCAGTTCCGGGTTGTCGATGTTCTCCTCAACGAGGGTGATCAGTTTCCTGAGAAATTTTTCATCGGTGGAGGTAACGCTGACCGCACCGGGCTCGAAGTTCCTTACACTTGAAAACAGCTGCCGCAACTTCATCCGCTGGCTGATCAGGTTGCGGATCCTGGCAAGTAATTCGTGCGGGCTGAAGGGTTTGGTAATATAATCGTCGGCACCCGTCTCAAGTCCTTTTATTTTCTCCGCCGAGCCGGCCAGCGCAGTGAGCATGATAACCGGGATGTGGCTGGTGCGTTCATCCTGCTTTACCTTCCTGCAAAATTCGATGCCGTTTACCGGGTGCATCATCACATCGGTGACGATCAGGTCGGGAATTGAACTGCAGGCCATTTCATAACCCGTGTTCCCGCTTTCAGCCTCTGAGACCGAATACCGGTGACGAAGAATTTCCCTCAGATAGATCCGCATGTCGCTGTTGTCATCTACCACAAGCACCTGGGGCAAATTGCTTTCTGCAGGTATCTCATCCCGGTCAGCATGGATCTCTGACGGCCCTTCAATGGAATTTTCAACCGGCAAAGCAGGATATTCCTTTTGCGGGGCAGGAATATAAGGATTCACCTCATCCAGCTCTTCAGCAGTAAATGCAGCCCTCTCCATGGGCATGAATACAGAAAACAGGCTGCCAATGCCCTCTGTTGTTTCAAGGGTGATATATCCGTGATGCAGTTTCAGCAACTCCCTGGTCAGGGCAAGGCCTATGCCCACCCCAGCGACGGTGTTGCCCGGGTTGTAATTCAACTGGTAAAATCGTTCAAAAATCTCTTCCTTTTTATTTTCAGGTATGCCGATGCCGCTGTCCCTGACATCGATCCTGACAAAGGAATGGGCCGTGTTTTCAGCAGGTGAGTTTACCGTCCCGGGATCCGGTTTATCAACAGACACATTGAGCACAACCTCCCCGGGGGAGGGAGTATATTTGAAGGCATTTGACAGGAGGTTGGTAACCACCTTTTCGAGTAAATCGGGATCGAACAACACATCAAGCGGTTCCTGAGGAAGATGAAAGGAATACCGGAGGTTATTGGTTTCAGCCAGCAACACAAATGATTCCGCGATGGCGGCCAGGGGGAGGATAATATTGCCCGAACAGAGATGAATTTTCTGGTTGCCGCTGTCGATTTTAGTGAATTCCAGGAGTTGCTCATCCAGGAAAAGCAACCTGCTCGCATTCCGGTGGATCAGCTGCAGCCAGGGTTTATCCTCAGGCCGGGCTGTCTCCATAAGCTTCTCGGCCGGTCCCAGCATGAGGGTGAGCGGGGTGCGGAATTCATGCGAAAGGTTTGCAAAGAAATGTGATTTCATCTCGTTGATCTCCTCCAGTTTTAAGGAGAGTTTCCGCGAAATTCTCGACCTGTAATAAAAGAATAACGCCAGCACCAGCAGGGCGATGAACAACCCGAATGCAAGGAAATACCAGGCCCTTAGCCGCTGTATCTGCAGTTCCTGTTTATCCTTGTCCATTTTCAGGGCGGTAATTTCGTTCTGCTGGGTTGCAAAGTTGTATTTTGCCTGGATCTCTGCCAGGGCTTTGAGGTTGTTCAGCTTTATGATGCTGTCGCTGTACTGCTTGAACAAAACATGGTAACGGTATGCCTCTCCATAGTTTTTCCGGACATCATACGATTCAAAAAGGAGCCTTGCCGATTCCCGGATCATCTTCAGGTCATTAATCTGTTTTGCAAGTTGCAACCCTTTCAGGCTGTAAGAAATCGCCTGGCTGTACATTTTTCCTTTCTGGTAATCGAAGCCGAGGTTCAGCAAACACATCACGATATCGGTATTGCTTTTTACCTCCTCTGCAAGGGCGAGAGCCTTTTCATGGCACGCAACCGCGTTGCTCACCTCCCCGAGGTTCATATAAACCATCCCGATATTGTTCAGGCATTTCCCTATGCCATGCTTATCCCCCAGTTTTTCTTTTAACGCGAGCGATTGTTTATAAAAGGTCAACGCCTTTTGATGGTCTCCTTTCGATTCATAAATGTTCCCGATATTGATCAGGTTGGCCGAGGAGCCAAGTTTAAAACCGGTCTTGTCGTTGACTTCCAGCGACTTTTTATAATAGGCCAGTGCGGAATCAAACTGATTCTGCGACTGGAACAGGGAGCCGAAATGGTTGTAGAGCAGCGAAAGGTTCTTGTTGTTCCCTTTGACGGTATATATTTTCCGGGCATCGTGCAGGTAGATCAGCGCATTTTTCAGATCGTTCTTAAGGGCATAAAGGGAGCCGATCTCGCTCAGGCAGTCGGCATAGCCAAGACTGTCGGCTGAGGAAAGGTAAACCGTTTTAACTTTCATTAAAACGATAAGGGCACTGTCAAACTGCCCCCTCATCCGATGCACGCTGCTCTGGTTATAAAGTGCCTGGGCAATTCCCTTCGGGTAGTTGATCTTTTGTGCCAGTTTGAGGCATTTGTCGTTGTAAAAGATCGCCTTATCAACGCTCGACCTGATATATTCACTGACCAAACCATCATAGATCAGGCATTTAGCCTTGTCGTCGGTCGATTTTGACAGGGAGGTCAGAAGGCTGTCTATGGCATGCATATCCTGGCCCGGCAACAGCACCGGGGCAAAAAGCAACACCAGAAACCAATAATTCCTAAGTATTCTCAAAATAGCAGGTTATGCAGCATGTAAAAGTAAAGAAAATATTGCAGAGTGACCCGATTACATACCCTCTCCTGTTTTGGAGGTCTTTTACACTATTGTCCTGACCTCTGACATTTAGTGCGGCACAACGCGAAATACCTGGAACGAATGACGAGGTACGAAGTTTGGGATTAGCAGGCCGTTGCTCGTCTTTCGAACTTTGTACTTCCCACTTTCGTTTGTACTTTGTACGTTGTATTTCGTATT